>JBBQJM010000014.1:0-17077 GCA_038325895.1 Mycobacteriales bacterium | reverse complement strand
GAGCAGCTTGGACAGCTCCGTGGCGAACCGATGGACCCCTTCGGCGGCGGTGCCCGCACGGATCGCCGGCGGGAAGATCACGTTCACCGCAACTCCGACGGCCGCGCCGATCAGGGTCTCCATGATGCGGTCGGTCGCCGCCGCTTCGGCGCCTCCCACGGCCAGCACCAGCATTGCGCTGATCGGGACTTCGAGCATGTGCGGGCCGAGCCGGAGCAGTTGGCCGATCATGATCGACACCGCGACGAGCGCGCCGAGGCTCCACCAGGACATCCCGACCACCGCGGAGAACGCCACGGCCAGCAGCACGCCGGCGGTGACGCTGGCCACCCGCTGCACGCCGCTGGTGACGATGTCCTTCAGGGTGACCTCAACGACCAGCAGGGCGGTCAGCGGCGCCAGGATGGGCAGGGTCGCGGGGAAGATCACCTGCGCCACCACGAATGCGGCAACCGCCGCTCCGGTCAGCCGGACGGCGCGCGCAAGCGCCGCCCTGCTGCGCAGTCGAAGCCGCAGCAGCCCGGCGTTGATCAGTCGTTCGATGGTGGAGTTCACGAGTCGGTCTTCCCCCTTCGTTGGGCGCTGGTGCAGGAGTGGTGCAGGTGTGAAGTGCCACGTTGCGGTACAGCGGCTCGTGATCGTCACGGGCACAAGGGGTAGACGTGGTGCAGCGGGGTCGGTGGCCTGAAGCCGGCTGTGATGTGGCTTTCGTCGACCTCGCTTCCGTTTGACACCGCACCCCGGCCCCTTAGCCTTTGAGCCGAGTGCCGCGGCCGTCTGTGGGCCGGCACCGAGCGAAATGCGAGGACGAACTCTTGACGGATCTGGATCCATCGCTGCGCGAACTGGCCGAGGCCTACGGGATCGCCATCGAGTTCTGGGACTGGCAGGGACGGCACGTCGCGGTGACCGCGGACACGATCATCAAGGTGCTCGCCGCGCTCGATGTGGATGCCTCCACGCCGGAGGCCGCCGGCCGTGCGTTGGCCGATCATCGGGATGCCCCCTGGCGGCGGATGCTGCCGACCACCCTGGTGATCCGGCACGGCTGGGCGCCGTCGGTCGACGTGCATGTCCGGCACGGCGAGCCGGTGTCGGTGTGGATCGACCTGGAGGGCGGCGGCGTCCGGTCGAGCCTGCATCAGGCGGACAACTGGTCGGCACCGAGGGAGCTGGACGGCCGGCTGATGGGTCAGGCGACCTTCCAGATCCCCGGCGACCTCCCGCTGGGCTATCACACGCTCCGTGCCTGGTCCGCCGGCGACGAGGCGTCGACAGCGCTGATCGTCACGCCGTCGTGGGTCGGCTACCCCGAGAGAATGGGCGGCCGCCGTGCCTGGGGCGTTGCCACCCAGCTCTACAGCGTCAGGTCGGCGCAATCCTGGGGGGTCGGCGACGTCGCCGATCTCGCCGACCTCGCGGTCTGGGCCGGCTCCGCACACGGGGCCGGATTCGTGCTGGTGAATCCCTTGCACGCTGCCGAACCGGTGGCGTCGATGGAGCCGTCGCCCTACCTGCCGACGACCCGCCGGTTCCAGAACCCGCTGTACCTGCGGGTCGAGCGGATCGGGGAGTACGCCGATCTGGACGAGGCCGCACGCCGCACCGTGGACGGGTTGCGGACGAAGGTTCACCAAGATCTGGACACGCTGGACCGGATCGACCGGGACGCGGCCTGGGCTGCCAAGCGGGCGGCGCTGCGGCTCGTGTACGCGGTGCCGCGATCCGCCGGCCGGGAGATCGCGTACCGCGCCTACCGGGATCGGGAGGGTCAGGGGCTCAAGGACTACGCGACGTGGTGCGCGCTGGCCGAGGAATATGGCACGGACTGGCATGACTGGCCGGAGGAACTGCGTCACCCGACGTCGTCGGCGGTGGCCGAATTCGTCGCGGCGAACGCCGACGCGGTGGACTTCCACGCCTGGCTGCAGTGGGTGCTGGACGAGCAACTCGCCGGCGCGCAAGCGGCGGCGATGAGGGCGGGCATGTCGTTGGGCGTGATGCACGACCTCGCGGTCGGTGTGCATTCCTCCGGATCCGACTCGTGGGCGCTGCAGGACGTCTTCGCCCGCGGCATCAGGGTGGGCGCCCCGCCGGACGCTTTCAACCAGAACGGGCAGGACTGGAGTCAGCCGCCGTGGCGGCCCGACCGTTTGGCGGACCTGGCGTACGCCCCGTTCCGTGACATGGTCTCGACCGTGCTGCGCTCGGCCGGCGGGGTGCGGGTCGACCACATCATCGGGCTGTTCCGGCTGTGGTGGATCCCCGCCGGGAACGGCCCGACGCAGGGCACCTACATCCGCTACGACCATGAGGCGCTGGTCGGCATCCTGGCGCTGGAGGCGGTCCGGGCGCGGGCCCTGGTCGTCGGGGAGGATCTCGGCACTGTCGAACCCTGGGTCCGTGACTACCTGCGGGAACGGGGCATCCTGGGCACCTCGATCCTGTGGTTCGAGTTCGAGTTCCACGGTTCGGGCGCCCCGTTGCGGCCGGAGTGGTGGCGGGAGCACTGCCTGGCCTCGGTGACGACCCACGACCTGCCGCCCACCGCCGGCTATTTGGCCGGCGATCACGTGCGGCTCCGCGACACCCTTGGCCTGCTCACCCGGGCCCTTGACGAGGAACTCGCCGCCGACGAGGCCGAGCGGGCGGCCTGGCTGGAGGAGTTGCGGCGGCGTGGTGCGCTGGCGCCGGCGGTGGCCGCGGCCGCGGACGCCGCACTGGACCCGGACGTCCCGGATGCGCCGGATGCCGATGTGCAGGCCACCGTGCTGGCTCTCCACCGGTACCTGACGTGGACGCCGTCGAAGCTGATCTGCGTGGCGCTGTCGGACCTGGTCGGGGACCGGCGGACGCAGAACCAGCCGGGCACCATCGACGAGTACCCGAACTGGCGGGTGCCGCTGACCGGCCCGGACGGGCGGTTGCTGCCGCTGGAGGACGTCTTCACCAGCGAGCGAGCGGCGGCGCTGGCGGATGTGGTGCGGCACGGCTGACGGGCCGGTCCGGTGGCCGGGTGGATCGGACCGCCCACAGATCACTGGGGCTTCGACAAGTCGCTGGGGCTTCGATGAGGGAGGCTGCTCAGGTGCTCAGCCCGTTCGTGCTGGAAGGGCGCTTGGTTCGGCTCGAGCCGTTGACCGCCGACCACGTTGACGCGTTGGCGGCCGCTGCCGTCGAGGACCGCTCCCGTTACGGCTTCACCTGGGTACCCGAGGGCGTCGACGAGACGTCCCGGTACGTGCTGGAGGCGCTCACCCAGCAGAAGGCTGGCCGGTCGCTGCCCTGGGCGGCCCGCAGGCTGGCCGATGATCGCATCGTCGGCACGACGCGGTTCTGGGACATGGACGTGTTCCATTGGCCCCCGCCGTGGCCGCCAGGTGTCGGCCGCGGGCCGGAACCTTCCGATGATCAGCCGCCGTCCGTGCTCGAGATCGGCAGCACCTGGTATGCGGCCTCGGCGCAGCGCACCGGGATCAACCGCGAAGCCAAACTGCTCCAGCTGACCCATGCGTTCCAGGCCTGGCACGTGCTGCGGTTGTCATTCACCACCGACGCACGCAACAGCACGTCGCGACGTGCGATCGAGGGGCTCGGCGCGTCCTTCGAAGGGGTGCGACGGCTGCATTCGCCCGCCCGTGACGGGACCATCCGCGACACCGCTTGTTACTCGATGACCGCGCCGGAGTGGCCAGCGGTGCGGTCCCGGCTCCTACGCCGGCACTGACGGCGCCGCGCCTGCCGGGTGCAGCAGGGCCACCGTAGAACGCGGGAGGCACAAGGTCCTCGGCGATGGCGGCCCGACCAAAGTGACACCACAATGACGTCAGAACTTGGAGGGTTGACGTCACTCGGGTAGTGGTGGATAGTCATGCCATGACTAATCAGGACGAGCCGGTGGACACGGCGAGCCCGTCCACCGCGCGGCGCGCGCAGGCCGCGCGGCCGTCCGCTCCCAGGTCATCCACGCCGAGACCGACCCCGCTCACCCTGATGGTGCTGGTGCTGCTCGCCGAGGCGCCGATGCACCCCTACGAGATGCAGCGGATCATGCAATGGCGGGGCAAGGACCAGGTGGTCCGGGTGCAGCGTGGATCGCTGTATCCGGCGGTCGAGCGTCTGGTCAAGGCCGGGCTGATCGAGCCGTCCGAGGTCGAGCGCGAGGGCCGCCGCCCGGAACGGACCGTGTACCGGCTGACCGAGGAGGGTCGGGAGACCGCCGCGCAGTGGTTGACCGACATGCTGCGGTCCGTCCGCAACGAGTTCCCGGACTTCCCTGCGGCTCTGTCCTTCCTACCAATGCTCTCGACCGGGGACGTGCGCGCCAACTTGAACGTCCGGGCGCTGGCGCTGGGCAAGCAGCTCGCCGCGCTCCGCTCCGAAGCCGCCGACCTGGCCGAGAGATTCAAACTGCCGAGGCTCTTCGCGCTCGAGGACGAGTACAAACTCGCGATGGTCAAGGCGGAACTGGGCTGGGTGCGCCACCTGCTGGACGACATCGATTCCGGCGCCCTGACCTGGGACGCCGAGCAGATCCGCGCCTGGGCGCAGGGGATGGAAGATCAGCTGGGATCGTTCCCTGGCATACCCAGGACCGACATCCGTGCACCGGATCCATAGCCGTACCGAGCGCGAGAATGTGTAGGGCCGGGAGCGTGCTGCGAACACACCCCCGACCCGGCGCCGGCGAAAAGGCGAGCGCCGCACCGCAATTGCGGAGATGACCGGCCCCTCCCTTTGAGAGGAGGGATGCCGGCGCGACCATCCACCGAAACCACCGTGCCAGGAGAGTTTCCCATGCCTGAATCCGTACAGCCCGCCCGTGCAGTGAGCACCACAGCGGACGCCAGTGCCGGGACGAGCACCGGCTCGCCGAACGCGCCACGGGACGCCCGACGAAATGTCACCGCCACCGGGGTCGCCATCCACGGCCACCGTCCGGTCCGGCCCACCCTCGTCACCGCGGTGTTCTGCCTGGGTCTGTTCATGACCCTGCTGGACATCACCATCGTCAACATCGCCATCCCGGACCTGGTCACCGATCTGGACGCCACCCTGGAGACTGTGCTGTGGGTCGGTTCGGCCTACTCGCTGGTCTACACGGTGCTGCTGATCACCGCCGGCCGGCTCGGCGACATCCACGGCCCACGAAGGCTTTTCCTCATCGGCCTGACCATCTTCACCGCGGCCAGCCTGGCTTCGGGGCTGTCTCAGACGCCCGGCCAGCTCATCGCCTTCCGCGCCCTGCAGGGCCTCGGCGCCGCGCTGCTGGCGCCGCAGGGGCTGGCGATCATCACCTCGATCCTGCCGTCGGACAAGCGGGGTCCCGCGTTCGCGGCGATCGGCATCATGTCCGGTCTCGGCGTGCTGCTCGGGCCGACGTTGGGCGGTTTCCTGGTGACCAACTTCGGCTGGCGGTGGATCTTCTTCCTGAACTTGCCGATCGGCATTGTCGCGATCGCGCTGGCCTTCGCGTTCATGCCCGACGTGCGCCCCGGCGTTCGTCACAAGCTCGATCTGCTCGGGGTGGCGTTGCTGACCGTCGGTCTGCTGAGTGTGGTCTTCGGCCTGATCGAGGGCCAGCGCTACGACTGGGGGACGGTGGTCGGCGTCGTCACCATCGGAATGATCATCGCGGTGGGTGTGGTGTTCCTCGGCCTGTTCCTCTGGCGCCAGGCGCGCACCCAGCAGGGCGAGCCGTTGCTGCCGTTCGCGGTCTTCGCGCAACGATCGTTCACGATCATGACGGTGGTGCTGCTGGCCATGGGATTCGCGATGGTCGGGGTCTTCCTGCCGATGACGATCTACTACCAGTCGGTGCTGGGTCTGTCGGCGGTGGCCGCCGGCCTGGTGATCGGCACCCAGTCCATCGCGATGATGTTCACCTCCGGCATCGTGGGCGGGCTGAGCGGGTCGGGGAAGATCAGCATGAAATGGGTGCTGTTCGGCGGGCTGCTGCTGTTCGCCGCGGGCATGGTGTACGTGATCGCGGTGGCGACGCCGGACGCCGGTCAATGGGCGTTCGTGCCCGGTTTGGTCGCCGCCGGCATCGGTCTTGGCTGCGTCTGGACTCCGGTGTTCGGGCTGGCCACCAGGGACATGCCGCCGGCCAGGGCCGGAGTGGGCGCCGGCGTGCTGGACACCGTGCAGGAATTCGGTGCGGTGCTGGCCACCGCGGTGCTGGGCGCGCTGCTGGCGAACCGGCTGACCGACGCCATGCGGACGCAGGCCGAGGCGGCCGCGGCAAGCCTGCCGGCCACGGCCAGGGAACCGTTCCTGGCGGGAATGTCGACCGCCGGTTCGGGCGGCCTCGAGGTCGGTGCAGGTCAGGCGGCCGCCGCCATCCCGGACTCCGTGCCGCGCCCGGTCGCCGAGCAGATCCACGCGGCCGCGCAGCAGGCATTCGCCACCGCGTTCACCGACGCGATGCGCCCGACGATGGTGGTGCCGCTGGTGGTCATCGTGTTGGCCGCGGTCGCGGTGCTGTTCGTCCGGAACCGGCCGCTCTCGGCTGATCGAATGTCCGAGCCGAGCCGTGATCCGGAGCCCGCGTCGACCTGAGCCGCCGGATCGCGCTCGTCGTGCATGCTGCACCTGCGCGTTGCTCATCCAGCAGGATGGGTGACGCGCAGGTGCGTATGTCCGCTCGACCAGGCCTCCCGCCAGGACGATGCCGCGGCCCGCGGCGACTTCGCCGGCCCGTTGCACGGGCTTCCGGTGGCGCACAAGGACAATCACCTCACCGCAGGGATCCGCACCACGTTCGGCTCGCTGGCGCACGTCGACCTGGTGCCGGACGCCGACGACCTGGTGATCGAGCGGATGCGGCCGCCGGCGTGATCACCCTGGGCAAGACCAACATGCCCGAGTTCGGGGCCGGCGGGCACACCTTCAACGAGGTCTTCGGCCTCACCCGGAACCCGTACGACCTGGCGGTGACGGCCGGCGGGTCCTCGGGCGGGGCCGCTGCGGCGCTGGCCAGCGGGATGCACCCGCTTGCCGACGGCAACGACATGGGCGGCTCGCTCCGGCTGCCCGCCGGGTACTGCAATGTGGTCGGGCTGCGCCCGTCGGCGGGGCGAGTACCCGCCTACCCCGCCGCCGACGGCTTCGCCGGGCTGTCGGTGCAAGGTCCGATGGCGCGGACGGTCGATGATGTTGCGTTGTTGTTGTCGGTGATGGCAGGGCCCGACCACCGCTCACCGCTGTCGTTGGAGGAACCCGGATCGACCTTCGCCGACGTACCGGGGGGTGGACTCGCCGGCTCGCCTTCTCGCCCGACCTCGGCGGCGCGATCGAGATCGAGGACGAGATCGCCGGGATGGTGCGATCAGCAGCGCTGCTGTGCGAGGGGGCCGGGGCGGTCGTCGAGCAGGCCAGCCCGGATTTCAGCGGCGCCGACGAGTGCTTCCGGACCCTGCGCGCGTGGCAGTTCGAGGCCACCCTGGGGGCCGTCCTGGACGAGCACGCGTCCACGGTTCGACCCAGCCTGTACGCGAACATGCTGCAGGGCAGGGGGTTGACCGGGCCGCAGGTCGGCCGGGCCGCCGTGCAGCGGACGGTGCTGTTCCACCGGATGCGGGAGTTCCTCACGGGCTACGACGCGCTGCTGCTGCCGGTGTCGCCGGTCCGGGCGTTCGACGCGGACCTGCAGTACCCGGAGACGGTGGCCGGTGTGCCGCAGGCCGATTACCTCGGCTGGATGCGGGCGGTGTGCCATGTCACCGTCACCGGGCACCCGGCGATCTCCATGCCCGCCGGGTTCACCGCGGGCGGGACGCCGGTCGGTGTGCAGTTCGTCGGGCGGCACCGCGGCGAACGAGAACTGCTGGGGCTGGCCAAGGGATTCGAGTCGGTGACGGGCTACGCCGGGATGCACCCGCGGGTGGGCTGACCTGCGCGTGACCGGCATTGTTGGCTGCCGGCAAGGGGTTGCGGGTGCGTCGGGGTGATGCCGGGGTGAACAGCGGCGGTGTGAGGTCCCGCACCGTTCCCGAACCATGCGACGCGGTAGGGCGTCCTTACTCGTGCTGGCCCGGATCCGGCGGTCCGAACTGACCGACCACACGGGCCGCCACCGAACAGCCGACACAGAACACGAGATACGCCACCATGACTGCGCGCGACCGTCTGACCCTGCCCGACCGATCATCGACCCCTGCCCGTTTCCCGGCGCCGGACCTGCCGACCGAGATCATTCCCGCCGCGACCGGATCCACTGCACCGACCATGGCGCTCGGCGCGGCCGACGACAGCGACGAGGACGGTGCCGACGAGGATGGCAAGTTCAGCCTCTCGATCACCCAGATCGCGGCCAGTACCGCTGCCGCCGTCACTGCCGCGCTGATCGGTTCGCAGTTGGGGGTCGCCGGCACGCTGGTCGGCGCCGCGCTGGCGTCGATCGTCTCCGGTGTGGGGGCGGCGATCTACAGCCATTCGCTGCTGGTCACCAGGCGTCAGATGCGCAGGGCGCTGCAGTTGGTGCGCCCGGCTGACGAGGCACCCGAGGCGGCCCGCGCCGTCTTCGGTGGCGAGCACGCCTCCACGCGTCCGCCACGGGCCGCGATGGCGGATGACGACCTCACCGTGCTGATGCCCGCGGTGATCCCGCCCGCCGTGCGCCCGCGGCGCGTCCGCGGCAAGCGACGCACGCTGACCGCGGCGTTGGCCGGGGTGGCCGCCGCCGGGGTGATCTTCGCCGGCGCGCTGGCCACGGTGACGCTGGTGGAGACCGTCAAGGGCGCGCCGCTGTCCGGCGGCGACTCCGGACTGTCGGTGCTCGGTGGCAACGGGTCGTCGGGCACGTCCACCAACCCGAGCACGGTGACCGTGACGTCACCGGCTGCTAGCTCGCGGCCGCCGTCGACGACCGTCACGCAGACCGTCACGCAGAGTCCGACCGAGTCGTCGCCATCCGATAATCCGACCACTGCGCCCACGTCCAGCGCGGAGGGCAGCACTCCGGCGACCGCGTCCCACGCCCAGTCGCCGACGTCGGCGGGTGTGCCCGCCGGTCAGCCGGCGACCAGCGCCGCCCCGGCCTCTCCCTGACGGGCCCTGCACAGACCCGTCAGGTGTGGTCGTGCCGTTCGCCCTGCACATGGTGGTCGGCATCGGTGTAGGTGTTGCCGGATCCGTCGGGGCGGGACCAGGTTTCCGGATTCACCGGGTAGCGCAGGGTCGCCGGATCCGGCCGGGTGCCCGGCCTGGTGACGTCGCCGCCGGCCCGCTCACGCTTCTTGGCGGCCAACGCGCCGAGTGTTTCGAGTACCACCCGATGGGCGTTGTTGACCGTGTTGTCCGAGAGGTCTTACGGCGGCGATACTTCTACGACGTCCATTGCCACCAAAGGGGTTTCCAGCGCGATGGACCTGACCGCGCGCAGCAGGTCGGCCGGGTTCATCCCGCCAGGTTCCGGTGTCCCCGTGCCGGGAGCGAAACCGGGGTCCAGCACATCGATGTCGACGGACAGGTAGAGCCAATCGCACCCGTCCCCAGCCCTGGCGATGGCGTCCGCGATGGGCGGTCGCAGGCCGCGGTCCCAGACATCGTGCATCAGGTGCCAGGTCATCTCCTGCTCGCGCATCCAGTCGAAAACCGCTGGGGGCGGCCAGTATCCACGCAGGCCCACCTGCACGAAATTGCGGCCGCGGATGGCGCCCGATTCGATCAGCCGGCGCATGGGAGTGCCGTGCGAATGCAGATTTCCCTCGATGCTGTCGGCGGCGTCGGCGTGCGCGTCGAAATGCAGCAGCCCGACCTTGCCCCAGCCGTACTTGCAGGCAACGGCCGTCGCGGAGGGGTAGGTGATCGAATGGTCGCCGCCGACGACCACCGGAAAGGCGTCCGCCTTCAGCACGTCGGTGACCTTGGCCTCGATGTTGCGGTGGGAGCGGGCCGACTGGCCGTGCGGGCAGCACGCGTCGCCGGCGTCGACGACATCCAGCCACTCGAACAGGTCCAGGCCGAGATCGAGGTGGTACGTGCCGGGGTCGTAGGCGGAGGACCGGACAGCCCTCGGGCCGAAGCGGGCACCCGCCCGGTACGTCGTGTTGATGTCCAGCGGGGCGCCCACGATCGCGACATCGGGACGGCGCTGCGCCAGGCCCGCCGCGATCGCGACCCAGTCCCGGGAGCTGAAGGTAGGCAGGCCCACATTGTCGTTGTCAGGGGTGTCGTTGTCAGGGGTGTCGTTGTCAGGGTGTCATTGTCAGATACAGCGGGATCGCTGGGCCGATCTGCAATCGCCACTGGAACCTCCTCCGGTCGGGCAGCGCCGTGGACGCCGACGGATTTCGTCGGCACGCCCCCGACGCCGGCTCACGGTGACGGCTGGGCAAGACGGTACCGCTGCAGCGGCGTACCGGCGCAGCGTCCGGCAGCCGCCGGCGATGCCGCGACCGTCCGATCGGATGGCGGCCGCGCCGCCGGCTCGAGCGATCCGCTGGGCGACACCGCCCGATGCGCTGGACCTGCGCACCGTCCCATGCTCTGATGGGTCGAACCATAAACAACAGCCGTGTGATTTGGCGTCCTCGCGCGCCGATCGCCCTGGGGAGGACCACAGATGGACAACACGGCTGCGTCACCGGCCTCCGGCGAGAACGCGCGCGCGGATGCTGCGGCAGCCGGTGGGCTGTCCCGCCGGGATCGGGAGATCCTGGCGTTCGAACGGCAATGGTGGCAATACGCCGGCGCCAAGGAGCAGGCGATCAAGGAGATGTTCGACCTTTCGCCGACCCGCTACTACCAGGTGCTGAACGAGGTCATCGACAATCCGGCCGCGCTGGCCGAGGACCCGCTGCTCGTCCGGCGGCTGCGCCGGCTGCGGACCAGCCGGCAGAAGGCCAGGTCCGCCCGACGGCTGGGGTTCGAGGTCTGATCCAGCAGCTCCGATCGCTCTCCGGGCGTCAGGACTGGGGTTCGGCGCCTGGCCCCCAGGCGTGCCAGAAGTCGACGTCGATCCACCCGCTGACCCTGCCTCGGGATCGGTTGGGGTAGGGATTGCCGGTGTAGTGGATCGCGATCCTGTCGATGTCCGCCAGATCGTTGTCGTCCGTCAGATCGACGAGCCGACCCTGCACGCTCACGTGCGTGCCCCAGTCGTCGCCGTCCAGCACGGTGAGACTGGCCCGCGGATCCTGCCGGATGTACCCCAGCCGACGCCTGCCGGCGTCCATGTTCACCAGGATCCGATCGCCGGCGTCCAGCAGGTACCAGGTCGCGACCGTCACCGGCTGACCATCGGGCCGCAGCGTCGCGATGACGCTGGGATTCGGGCGGCGGAGCAGCTCCAGCAGGTGCGGGGGCAACGGGGGACGCGGCATTGGGTGATCTCCTCAGCGCGAGAAGGGGCTTCGTTCAACGGTAACCAGCCTGCGTCACGGCATCGGCCGACGGTCCCCCCCGCGGGCCCTGCCCTGGCGTTCGGTGCCGAACCGTCGCTGCCGCGGCATCGGCGAGCCATCCGGAAGGCGACCGGCGACCCGCTGACGGCGGGGGATGCGCAGCCGCACCCGTCGGGTCGACCGGCGGCGCACCCCACCGGAAGTCCGCCACAGCTCCGGGTGGTTCTTCAGGTGGTTGTAACGCCAGGCCGCGTAGGGCAGGTGCAGCAGGTAGACGACCATCCCGATCACGGTGACGATCTCCGGCTCGACGAACAGCAGGTACACACCCAGCACCAACAGGATGAGCATCGGCAGGATCAGCTTGGTCGGCAGCCGGATGGACTTCAACGCGATGGACGGCACCCGGGACACCATCAGCAGCCCGATGAACGCCACCCAGATCGCCACCGCCCAGGGCTGCGCCCAGAACCCGTCATCACCCAGCCGAACTGTCAGCAGCAGCGGTGCGGTGACAATCAGCCCGCCGGCCGGTGTCGGTACGCCGGTGAAGAAACCCTTTGCCCACGGTTGGGGATCGGCATCGTCGAGCAGCGAGTTGAACCGGGCGAGCCGGAGGGCGGCGCACACCGCGAACAGCAGGCAGACCAGCCAGCCGAACCCGCGGGCCTGGTCGCGAAGGATCCAGATGTACATCACCAGCGCGGGGGCAACTCCGAAGGAGATGCAGTCGGACAGCGAGTCCAGCTCGGCGCCGATCCGGCTGGTGGAGCGGAGCAGGCGGGCCGCCGGGCCGTCAAGGGAATCGAGGATGGCTGCGGCGGCGATGGCGCCGACCGCGAGATTCCACTGACCGTTCATCGCGAAGGCCACCGAAGTGAGGCCGGCACACAGCGCCAGCACGGTGATGGCGTTGGGCAGGAACCGCACCCCGCGGACGCCGCCCATCACCCGCCGCCCATCACAGGTTGCCCCTGGCGATTCGGCCCTCGGGGAGCAGTGGGATCGTGGCCGGTCCGCGGGCGCCCGGGGGCGGTCGCGTCATCAGGAGCCGTGCCGGACGAGTGTGGCGAGCACGGTCTCACCGCCGATGGCGCGCTGGCCCTGCCGAACCGCGACCTCGGTGCCGGGCGGCAGGTAGGTGTCGACCCGGGAGCCGAAACGGATCAGACCGTAGGTGCTTCCGGCGAGCACGGGTTCGCCGGCCACCACGTCACACACGATGCGGCGCGCCACCAGCCCGGCGATCTGCGTGACGATCAGCTGACCGCCGACGGTCGCCTCGATGACCAGCGAGTTCCGCTCGTTGTCCTCCGATGCCTTGTCCAGGTCCGCCGAGACGAAGGCCCCCGGTTGGTAGGCCACCCTGGTGATCAGGCCGTCCACCGGGATCCGCTGTACGTGCACGTCGAAGATCGACAGGAAGATCGACACCCGCGGCCGCGGGGTCGGGTCGACCCCGAGTTCCGGCGGCGGCACGGCCTCCTGAATCAGCGACACGAGCCCGTCCGCGGGCGCGACGATCTGCGTCTGGTCGGTCGGCGGGACCCTCCGCGGAGCCCGGAAGAACGCCGCGGATCCCAGCGTCGCCAGCGTCCCGACCCGACCGACCGCCGACCCGGCCCGCTTCAGCCCGACGGCGCGCAGGGCGAAACGGGTGCCAAGGGTGACGGCGGCCGCGGTCACGATGATCGGGCGCCCGCCCGGGTGAATCGGCGGGATGGTGGAGCGGATCAGGCCGATCAGGTGGGAGCCGGCGCCGGATGAGTTCTCGGCCATGGTTCGCAGCTCGCCTGCCCCTTCGTTTCCGCTGATGGTGGTGTGCGGGGTGGTGATCGCCGGTCGTGGGTACCGCTCGGTGCCGCACAGCCGACCCGTGCCGTCAACGGTATCGGAGCGGCCTGCGCTTGACGGGGGGCGCGCGGGGAACCGGCGAGGGGAGCGGTCGGGCGGGGCGTCCATCCGCTGCGGCTCCCCGTCGATGACAATGTGCGGATGGAACTGCAGGATGCTCTGGATTTCGTCCGGACCCACGATCGGACCGTGCTGTCCACCCGGCGCAAGGACGGCCGGCCGCAGATGTCGCTGGTCAATTCCGGCCTGGTGGACGGCGCGGTGTGCATTTCCAGCCGCGCGCCGTTGGCAAAGGTCCGCAACGTCCGGCGGGACCCCGAGGTCTCGGTGTTGATCTTCGCCGAAGCGTTCTTCGGGTCGTGGGTGCAGATCGACGGGCGCGCCGAGATCATCGACCAGCCCGAGGCGCTCGACCTGCTCGTCACCGTGTACCGGACGATCGCGGGGGAGCATCCCGACTGGGACGACTACCGCGCGGCGATGGTCCGCGACGAGCGCGTGGTGATCCGGATTCATCCGGAGCGGGCCTCGGGCCGGACGGCCTGACGCAACGTGCGTCGGGGAGGGTGCTCCGGCCAGCTACCTTGTCGGGTATGCCCACGCAGCACCCCGGACCCGCTGACGGGCCGCCTGACGTGGGCCTGATCCCGCAGCATCAGGACGGCTGGCGGCTCGACGGCGAATTCTCTGCGGACGCCGACGATCCGTCGGAACCGGCATCGGTAGCGGGTGGGCAGGGCGGGCGTGGGGTCGTCATGCCCATCGGCGGGGCCGAGGACAAGTTGGGCCGGATGACCATCCTGCGCGAGGTCGTCAAACTTGCGGGTGGGACGAAGGCCGCGCTGGTCGCCATCTCCACGGCATCCTCGTTGGGTGACGAGATCACCCACGCCTACCTGCAGTTGTTCGGTGCGCTGGGTGTCACCGACGTCGTGGGCATCCGGCCGGAGAGCCGCTCGCACGCAGCGAACCCTGAGCTGATCGCCGCCGTCGACCGGGCGACCGCGGTGTTCATGACCGGCGGAAATCAGGTCAAGCTGGCCACGCTGGTTGTCGGCACCCCGCTCGGGAAGGCGATCGTGGCCGCCCACGAGCGCGGGGCGCTGATCGCCGGGACGTCGGCCGGCGCCAGCATCTGCTCCAGCCACATGGTGTCGTTCGGCAGCGGCGGGGCGACCCCGAAGTTCAGGGTCGGTCAGGTGTCCGAGGGGCTCGGCCTGCTGACCGGGATGATCGTCGATCAGCACTTCACCCAGCGCAACCGGTTCGGCCGGCTGCTGGCGCTGGTCGCCGGCAACCCCGCGCAGCTCGGGGTCGGCATCGACGAGGACACCGCGGCGATCATCCGGCCGGACGGCACGCTGGAGGTCAAGGGTCGTGGGGTGGTGACGATCTTCGACGGTGCTGACGTGGTGACGACGGCCTACACCGCCACCGGCACTCAGCCGCTGATGATGTCCGGCATCCAGTTGCATACGTTGCCGCGAGGCGCGGTGTTCGACCTCGACAGCCGCCGGCTGCTGTCGGCGCCTGGACTGCCCGACATCAGCCGCGACCCACTGGTGTCGACCCTGGCCGACGTGCCAGCGGGCACTCGTCCGCGCAGCCGGCGGATCGCCGCCGAGGGCGCCCACGAAACGACTTCGGAGCTACGGCGCAGGCCGGCGTCGTCCTGAAGGCTCGGGGTCACGCGATCGTGCGGGTCAGGGGCGGTGCCGCCGCCGAGCCGATCCCGGTCGTCGAGCATTGCGCGGATGAACGTCGCGGTTATGGGAACAGAGTGACCTGAGTCGACCTCTTCATCCGCGCCGGCGATGTTGATCCGCGCTTTCAAGGGGCACGCCGTCGAGGCGCGCCCCCGAAGCACGGGGGCGGCACCGCGGGGGAGAGAATCGCTTGCACCGCAGGACTTGGACCGGCTGATCGGAGAGGCACCCCGCTGATGACGGCGACGACATCCACCCCAGTCCCGACGGAACCGACACACGAGCCCGACATCACGGTCCGGGAGACGCGGGTCTACCGCGGCCCGAACTACTACTCCTACGAGCCTGCAGTGCACCTGGTGGTGGACATCGGGCGGCTGGAGGACTACCCCACCGACCTGATGCCCGGCTTCACCGAGGCGCTGATGGCGCTGCTGCCTGGCCTGCAGGATCACCAGTGCTCACGCGGGCGGGACGGTGGTTTCGTCGAGCGGCTGGTCGAGGGAACCTGGGCCGGTCATGTGGTCGAGCACGTCGCCCTGGAGATCCAGCGCCTGGCGGGGCACGAGATGACCCGCGGCAAGACCAGGTCCACCGGCGCGACCGGCGTCTACAACGTCATCTACGGCTACCTGGACGAGACGGTCGGAACGATGGCGGGCCGGCTGGCGGTCCGGCTGGTCAACCACCTGGTGCCGGACAACCAGCTCGAGGACGGGTTCGATTTCGCGCTCGAGCGGGACGAGTTCCTGCGGACCAGCCAGCGCGTCGCCTTCGGCCCGTCGACCCAGGCGATCCTGGAAGAGGCCATCGCGCGCGACATTCCCTGGCAGCGGCTCAATTCCGGTTCCCTGGTGCAGCTCGGGCACGGGGTCAACCAGCGCCGGATCCGGGCGACCATGACATCGCTGACGTCCTCGCTGGCCGTGGACATCGCCTCGGACAAGGAGCTGACGAACCGGCTGTTGGCGGCGGCCGGCCTGCCGGTGCCAACCTCCGAGGTGGTCCGCCGCGCCGACGACGCGGTGCGGATCGCCAAGCGGATCGGCTATCCCGTGGTGGTCAAGCCGCTGGACGGCAATCACGGTCGCGGCGTGGCGATCAACCTGCAAGACGCCGCCGCTGTGCTCGCTGCATTCAGCGAGGCCTACGACCAGTCCCGGCGCGGGTACGTGCTGGTCGAATCGTTCATCACCGGCAAGGACTACCGGGTGCTGGTCGTCGGCGGGCACATGATCGCGATCGCCGAGCGGGTGCCCGCGCACGTCATCGGCGACGGGGTGAAGACGGTCGCCGAGCTGGTGGAGACCACGAACGCCGACCCCCGCCGCGGGGTCGGGCACGAGAAGGTGCTCACCCGCATCGAGGTCAACGAGGGTGCCATCGAACTGGTGAAGGACCAGGGCTACGCGATGACCGACGTGCCGCCGCGCGGCGAGATGGTCAAACTGGCGCTCACCGGGAACATGTCCACCGGCGGCATCTCCATCGACCGGACGTTCGAGGCGCACCCGGACAACGTCGACATCGCGGAGGAAGCGGCGCGGGTCGTCGGACTGGACATCGCCGGCATCGACTTTCTCTGCCCCGACATAACCCAGCCGGTCCGCGAGACCGGCGGCGCGATCTGCGAGGTGAACGCCGCGCCGGGCTTCCGGATGCACTCGCACCCCACCATCGGCGACCCGCAGTACGTGGCGAAACCGGTGGTGGACCTGATGTTCCCGCCGGGGACCAGTGCGCGGATCCCGATCGTGGCCGTCACCGGGACGAACGGCAAGACCACCTGCAGCCGGATGATCGGGCACATCTTCAAGAACATGGGCCGCAAGGTCGGCATGACCTCGACCGACGGCATCGTCATCGACGACCGGCTGGTGATCAAGTCGGACGCATCGGGTCCGCGGTCCGCGCGGATGGTGCTGCAGAACCCACGGGTCGACTTCGCGGTGTTCGAGGTGGCACGCGGCGGGATCCTCCGGGAGGGACTCGGATACTCGCGCAACGACGTCGCGGTCGTACTCAATGTGGCGCCCGACCATCTGGGGCTGCGCGGGATCGACACCATCGAGCAGCTCGCCCAGGTGAAGCAAGTCATCGTCGAGGCGGTCCCGAAGAACGGCGCCGCGGTGCTGAACGCCGACGACCCGCTGGTCGCGGGTATGCGCC
>JBBQJM010000013.1:0-17760 GCA_038325895.1 Mycobacteriales bacterium | reverse complement strand
TCGCAGCACCCGCAGCCCCCGGATGCCCGGACGGTCACCCGGACCCGCCCGGTCAGCTTTTGGTGTCCTCCCCATCTGTCGTCACCTCCCCGGGCGTCCACCGTCAGTGCTGCCGCGAGCCGGCTCGGCCGGACTCAGAGGGCCAGCACAGCGCTTCGTGGCAGGATGGGTCCTCGTGAGCACCCTCTACGCGACCCTGCACACCAATCGCGGCGACATCCGGATCGAGCTGCGGCCCCACCACGCCCCGAAGACGGTGAACAATTTCGTCGGCCTCGCCCGTGGCACCGCCAAGTACACGACCAAGAACGCGACCGGGGAGACCCAGGGTCCGTTCTACGACGGCGCGATCTTCCACCGGGTGATATCCGGGTTCATGATCCAGGGCGGCGACCCCACCGGCACCGGCCGCGGCGGCCCCGGCTACACCTTCGCCGACGAGTTCCACCCGGAGCTGGCCTTCACCAAGCCGTACCTGCTGGCGATGGCCAATGCGGGGCCGGGAACGAACGGATCGCAGTTCTTCATCACCGTCGGCCCGCAGCCGCACCTGACCCACAAGCACACCATCTTCGGTGAGGTCGCCGACCAGGCTTCCCGCGACGTGGTCGACGCGATCGCCACCACCTCGGCCGACCGGTTCGACCGGCCCTCCGACGACGTGGTGATCAGCTCGATCAGCATCGAGGACGACTCGGCGCCGGCCACGCCGTCAGCCTGACCCGGACCGTCCGGACCACCGCACCTGCTCGCCCGCCACCAGACAACTCCAGCGAACCCGAGATCAGCCAGGTGACCACGCCTCCCCCGTACTCCGTCGGCGGGCCACCGGTGTCCCAGACCCAGGTCTGCAGCTGGCACCCGGACCGGGCCACCGCGCTGACCTGCACCCGCTGCGGCCGGCCGGCGTGCCCGGAATGCCTGACCCCGGCCAGCGTGGGGTTTCACTGCCGGGCCTGCGTCGCGGAGGCGCGGGCGAACTACCAGGCCCCCAGGACGGTCTCCGGGTCGCAGTGGGGGCAACGTCCGCTGGTGTCGATGGTCCTGATCGGCATCAACCTGGCGGCATTCGTGGTGACCGCGTTGCAGGCGCGATCCGTGATGGACCTGTCGGATTCCGCGCTGTACACGCGGGGCGGGCTGATCCCCGTCGAGGTGGCGTCCGGCGAGTACTGGCGGTTGCTGACCGGTGGATTCCTGCACGGCAGCCTCATCCATATCGCCACGAACATGATCTCGCTGTATATCCTGGGCATTCCGCTGGAACGCATTTTGGGCCGTTGGCGGTTCCTGGCCATCTACCTGCTCAGCCTGCTCGGCGCCTCGGTCAGCGTGTTGATCTTCAGCGCGCCGGTGAGCCTGACGATCGGCGCGTCCGGCGCGATCTACGGCTTGATGGGTGCACTGCTGGTGACCTTCAAGCGGCTGCGCTACGACCTGCGTCAGTTGTTGGTGATCGTGGGGCTGAACGTGTTCATCACCTTCCAGGTCCCGGGGATCTCCTGGCAGGGGCACCTGGGCGGGTTGGTGGTGGGCGCCGTGGTCGGGGCCGCGATGGTGTACCCGCCGCAGCAGTCGCGGAAGGCCTGGCAGTGGGGCACCTGCATCGGCGTGGGAGTGGTGCTGCTGGGGTTGGTGATCGTGCGTGACGCGCAGATCGGCAGCTGGTTCTGCCTGTACAGCGTCCAGGGGATCAGCTGCGTTCCGGCCCACTGACCGCGCCCGCCCGGCCCCGTTGATGGCGCGGATCAACTTTCAGCGCGCGTACCAAATCGTTGCCTTGCGTCACTCCAGTCCCATAACCGCGACGTTCGGGCGTGTCCGCGAAGTTGATCCGCGCCACCAAGGGTGAGCCGGGGACGGTGCGCGGTGGGGGGTCAGCTCCGTTCCGGGCCGCTCAGCGGCCAGTCGGTCCGCGGGGTCACCGACCACCAGCGGCGCAGCTCAGGCAGGACGTCAGCGGGATCTGTGCCGAGTTCGGTGCGGCCGAAGATGAGCAGGTCGTCGTCGTGCAGGTCCACCTCGATGGTGGCCGAGGCCGCGCCCAGCCTGCGATTGGCGCCCAGCGACAGGTCCCTTACCTGCCACCACTGCACGGTGCGAGTGCCGGTCAGGCCCCTGATCAGCAGCCCGCCCGGGCCGGCAACCACCCGACGGCGGTACCCGGCGAGGGTCGCCCCCACCAGCACCACGCAGATCGCGCCCGCCGCGAGCCGCTCCAGCGGGCTGACCGACAGCACGGCATAGACGCCGACCAGCGCGGCAATCACGCCGCCGGCTCCGATCAGCAGCACCCGCGGCCCCCACGACCGGGAACCTTGCCCGGGGAATGGCCAGGGGTTATCCACAGGACTTGTCCACATTGGGGATGAATCACACATGTGTGTTTTCGGTCCGGCCGGACCTGGCTGAATCATTCCGGGCAGCGGGGGAAGCGCTGGTCAGCGCCACCGCATCGTCATCAACAGTCCCGCGATCATCAGCGTGAACCCGATGGCGAAGTTCCAGCTACCCAGCCCGGCGATGAACGGGATGTTCTGACCCCACAGGTAATAGACCACCAGCCACAGCAGGCCCAGGATCATCAGCCCGAGCATGATGCCGATGTACAGCGGCGACGACGGCGCAGCAATGTGCGCCCGGGTCGCGGCGGCGGCCGTCTCGTTGGCTTCGGTCGATGCCCGGGCGGTGGACGTTGCAACCTTCTTACGGACCTTGGATTTCGGCACGACATCCCTCCACGCTGACCCCGCATACTGGAACGGGGCTTGAGAACCTGCGGGGCGGCGCTCTGACGGCCGTCCTTCGCTGCGCACGGGTCGCCGGATCACCGGGACCGTACGGTCTGGGAACTAGCCTACGGTGTCCGGCGGGATTTCCGGCCGGTTGATGGTGCTGGACGGGGCGATCGGGTGAGGAGGTCGGGGTGCGGCGACCTGGCTTACCCGGTCCGCGGCAATGGCACGCGTCACGGTGGAGGATCGGGGTCGTCCTGGCCTGCCTGATCGCCGGCCTGTTGCTCGGCACGGCTCGCGCCTACTCGGCCGGAGAGGACATCAGCAACCGGTCGGTCGACCTGTCGGCGGTGGTCAACGAGGCGGAACAGCGGGTCAGCGGGGCCGACGCGTACGCCGCCAAGCTGCAGGACCAGATCGATGCGGCGGCAGCCGGCGACCGGTCACCGCAGGTCGCGCAGGTGCTTGAGCAGGCCAGCGGATTGCAGGCGGCCGCCGGGCTGACTGCGGTGCAGGGTCCCGGGTTGCGGGTGACGCTGTCCGACGCGCCCCGGGACGCAGACGGCAACTATCCCGCAGGCGTGGACCCGGATGACCTGGTGGTCCACCAGCAGGATGTGCAGGCGGTGGTCAACGCGATGTGGGCGGGTGGCGCGGAGGCGATGATGATCATGGATCAGCGGGTGCTGACCACCTCTGCGGTCCGCTGCATCGGCAACACCCTGCTGCTGCAGGGCCGCACCTACTCGCCGCCGTTCGTGGTGACCGCGATCGGTGACGCGGACGCGATGACAGCCGCGCTGGACGCCCAACCCGGTGTACGGCTCTACCGGCAGTACGTCGACAAATTTCAGCTGGTCTACGAGGTCACGTCGTTGGACGACGTCGTGTTGCCCGCCTATGACGGGCCGATCCGGTTGACCTCGGCGAAGCAGGCCGGCGGATGAGCGAGGCGCTGACACCGGTGGCGGCGCCGCCGCGCGCGCCGGGCCGCAGGGGCCGGGACAGGCTGCGGACCGTGGTTCGCGGAGTCGGCCAGTTGCTGATCACCGTGGGCGTCGTGGTGCTGCTGTTCGTGGTCTACGAGGTGTACGTCACCGACCTGTTCGGTAGTCAGAAACAGGCAGCCGCCACCGAGGCGATCGACCAGGTGTGGGCGGGTGCCGAGGCCACAACAACCGACACGGTGGTGGTCACCGATCCGAACCAGCTGGTCACCGACCCGCGGCAGCGCACGCCGAAGTACGAAACACTCTCCGGCGAGGGTTTCGCCAAGCTGTACATCCCGGCGTTCGGTGCGGACTACCGCTTCACCGTGGTCGAGGGCACCAACTCCGACGATCTGTACATCGGTCCCGGCCACTACTCGGGCACTCAGATGCCTGGCCAGCAAGGCAATTTCGCCGTGGCCGGGCATCGGGTCTCCAAGGGCTCGCCGTTCAACGACCTCGGCCTGCTCTCGTCATGCGACGCCGTCGTGCTGGAGACCCAGGACGACTGGTTCGTCTACCGGGTGCTGCCGATGCAGGAGGAAGAAGCGAGCTGGGACGGCACCCAGCATGCTCATTGCGCCGGCGTCGGGGTACAGACCGGTCAGTACGCCGGGGTGTACGGCCGGGAGATCACCGTTCCCACGGACTACGCGCAGGTGCTGCCCGTCCCGCAGGTGGACTCCACCACCGTGCCGCCGGATGCGCAGCGGCTGATCACTCTGACCACCTGCCACCCGCAGTTCTCCGACCGGGAACGCATGATCATTCACGGCGTGCTGACCCAGAGCTACGCCAAGGCACCGGGTTTCCTGCCACCCGAGCTCGGGGAGGGCTGACATGTACGTCTGGATCTGGCGGCGCCTACCGGGGCCGACCGCGGTGAGATGGCTGCAGGCGCTGGGGCTTTTCCTGGCGGTGGTGGCGGTGCTGTTCTTCGTGGTGTTCCCGTGGCTCGAGCCGTACCTGCCGTTCGACCGGGTGTCGACCGACTGAAACGCTTCGCGGGCCAGAATGCGAATGTGCGAGGCTGGTCGGCGTGAGCACCGTCCTGGTCGTCGACAATTACGACTCCTTCGTCTTCAATCTCGTGCAGTACCTCGAGCAGCTCGGCGCGGAGTGCATCGTCCGACGCAACGACGCCGTCACCACCGACGAGATTGCCGAGCTGGGGGTGGACGGTGTGCTGCTGTCCCCAGGTCCCGGTGCGCCGGCGGATGCGGGCGTGACCGAGCAGATCGTCCGCTGGGGGGCGGGCCGATTGCCGATCTTCGGGGTCTGCCTGGGTCACCAGGCTATCGCCGAGGTATACGGAGCGGTGGTCGACCGGGCCGAGGAACTGCTGCACGGCCGGACGTCGCTGGTGCATCACAGCGGGGCGGGTGTGCTCGCCGGGTTGCCGGATCCGTTCACCGCAACTCGCTACCACTCGCTGGCCGTGGTCGACGGCACCGTGCCAGCCGCGCTGGAGGTCACCGCGCGCACCGAGGGCGGGGTGATCATGGGCCTGCGGCACCGCGAACACGCCGTCGAAGGGGTCCAGTTCCACCCGGAGTCGGTGCTCACCCAGGGTGGGCACCGGATGCTCGCCAACTGGTTGCAGTCCTGCGGTGACGCGCAGGCCGCCGACCGGGTGCCGCCCTTGGAGGCCGACGTGGAAAGACTCCGGCTCAGCGCCGTCTAAGTCTGGCCGCGAACAGCACGGCCCGCAGGGCGCCTGAAGCGCTCCGCGGGCCGTTGGCCGCGCTGCGCGTGCGAACATGCCGCGCGTACGAACGTGCCGGTTATGTGGCGAAAGTGGAGCGAGTCGACGACTCTGGCCGCGCCGACCAAGTTGATCCGCGCCCAAACCGGGGATCGCTCAACCGGCCTTTGGCCCAGCGCCGAGGGCGCGGGCTGTGCTCACCGAGCCTCCTGACGGCGCCGGTCAGCTGCGGGGCTAGCTCGCTGGAGCCGACCCCAACGTCACGGTCACCGTCTGGGTATCCGACCCTCGGGTGTAGGTGACGTCGGTGGTGCCGCCCGGCTGGGCTGATCTGACCGCGGCGATCAGCGCGTCAGCGGATTCCACCGACTGACTACCGACCTTGGTGACCACGTCGCCGGGCTGCAAGCCGGCGGCCTCGGCGCCGCTGCCGGGTGTGATCTTCGCCAGTTCCGCGCCGGCCGAGATCTGGCCGGATCCGCCCGAGGCGTCCTGGACCGAGGCTCCGAGCACCGCGTGGGTGGCGGTGCCGGTGTTGATGATCTCCTGGGCGATGCGCTTGGCCTGGTCGATCGGGATGGCGAAGCCGACGCCGATGGAGCCGGGCTGGCTGCCGTCGGCGGGCGTGGACAGCGAAGCGATCGCCGAGTTGATGCCGATCACCAACCCGCTCATGTCGACCAACGCCCCGCCGGAGTTGCCGGGGTTGATCGCGGCGTCGGTCTGCACCGCGTTCATTACGGTGTCCTGACCGGTCTGGCCGCTCTGGGTCTGCTCGGACGAGGTCCGCACCGGGCGGTTGAGCGCCGAGACGATGCCGGAGGTGACGGTCGCGGACAGCCCGAGCGGCGAACCGATCGCCACCACCGGCTGGCCGACCTGCAGGTCGCCGGACGAGCCGAGGGTGGCGGGGACGAGACCGGAGACCCCCTGGACCTCGATGACGGCCAGGTCGTCAGAGGCGGTCTTGCCGACCACCTCCGCGGTGGCCGTGGTGCCGTCGTTGAATCGCACCCGCAGGTCGGTGGCACCGTCGACGACGTGGTTGTTCGTCAGGATCAGCCCGTCGGCGGTCAGGATGATGCCGGAGCCCTCTCCGCCGCTGCTCGACGAACTGGCCAGTACGGACACGGTCGATGGCAGCACCTTGGCGGCAACCTCCTGCACGGACCCGGCCGGTGCGGCGCCGTGGTTGTCGGAGACCGGTGCGGAGGTGGTGAGCTGGGTCAGCGAGCTGTCCGACGAGCTGGAGCTCGAGGACAGTTGACCGCCGAGGAAGCCGCCGGAAAAGCCAGCCAGCAGGGCAACGGCCGCCGCGGTCGCGACCAGTGCCACGCCGCGGTGACTCTTCGGCGTGGTGACGGAACCGGGGACGCCGGGGCTCGGCGTGCCGGTGGCCGGCCCATAGCCCTGCGGCCGGAACGCGGAGTACGCACCGGTCGATCCGCCGGACGACCAGGCCTGCGCGTAGGTGGGGGCGGGCCGTCCGGCGGGATCGGCGGCGGTGGAGCCGGCCTGCGGGATGTCGCCCCAGGTGGGCGCCGACCATGCGCCGCTGGGCCGGGGACGCCACCACCCTTGATCGGGCTGCACCGGGACCGGTCCGGTCTCGGAATCTATCTGCTGGCTCCACGCCGCGCCGGGCCGGGCCGACAAACCTGGGTAGTCGGTTGACTCTCGGACGGCGGTCGGCTGGTCCGAGGGTGACGGAGCGGCGTAGGCGGGCGGACCCGCGGGGGTGATCGGCGGTAGGCCGTTACGTGGAGAAGCCGCCGATTCCGTTGAATCGGCGGCTTCCGGGGTTCCCGCTGACCGATCGCGGTCCCACTGGTCGGAGGGTCGCTGCTCCGAGGGGTGCCGATCCGAGGTGTGCGGGGGCATGTCCTGGCTCATAGATGTCACGATGGCGTGCGGACCTGTGGAAACAATGAGTTCCCTGTGAAGCGGGCCGGTGAATGAGCTCGCCGGTCCCGGCGCCACGGGTCATCCGCCGGGTGGGGCCCCGCTCGCCGGTGCCGCCGGTGCCGCCGGTGCCGCCGGTGAGCTGGCTGGGGCCTCCGGTGAGCTGGGTGGGGCCTCCGGTCCGTAGATGTTCACCGTGACCGGCGTGCCGATCTGCACCGCCCCGGCCGCCGTCTGCCCCTGTACGGTGCCGGCCTTGCCCGGCGGGGTCGCGCCTGCGACACCCCAGGTGACGTTGGGGATCCCGGCCATGGCCGCCCTGGCCTCCGCCTCGGTCTTGCCGACGACGTCCGGGATGGTCTCCGTGCCGGCCTCGCCGATGACGACCTGGACGGCTGTTCCCGACTTCGGGACGACAGTGCCCTGAGCCGGCGACTGGGAGAGGATGGCGCCGACCAACCCGGGGTTGTTGGTGACCTTGTTGGACCTGCTCAAGCTGTCGGAGTCGCCCTTCCAGCCGTTGTCCTGCAGGATGCCGACGGCTTGATCGGGAGTGCTGTTCTGCAGGTTCGGCATCACCATCAGGCTGTTGTTCGACACCGTCACGGTGATCGGGGTGCCCTCCTGCACCCTGGTCCCAGCGGCCGGATCCATCCCGGTCACCTGATTGGCCGGTTCGGTGCCGTCCGCCTCCTGGGAGACCACCTGCAACTTGGCCGCGGTCAGTGCCGCGGTGGCCTGGTCGAGGGTCTGCCCCACGATGCCATCCGGTACCTGGACCGTTTCCAGACCGGTGCCGATGGCGACCTTGACCGTCGACCCCGGGACCACCTGCGCCTGCGCCGCCGGGTCCTGGGCCAGCGACTTCCCCTTGTCGGCGTCGGAGGAGGACTGGGGCACCTCCTGGTACTGCAGGTTGGCGTCGTTCAGCGCCTTCTTCGCCGCATCCGGGGTGTAGCTGACCACGTTCGGCACCGTGACCAGGCTGACGCCCTTGCCGATCTCCAGATTGACCGGGGAATCCTGGGCGACCTGGGTCTGGCTGGACGGCCGCTGGTTGACGACCTTGTCCTTGTCCGCGTCACTTGACTCGGTGGGGTTGATGGTTCCCAGGGTCAGCCGGCTGTCCCGGAGTTTGGCGGTGGCCTCCTCCTGGGTCATCCCCGACAGATCCGGCACCGCCACCAGCGCCTGCGGCGGCGGGGCGCTGATCACCCGCAGGGTCAGCCAGATCGCGCCGGCCAGCAGCGCCAGGCACAGCACGCCGATGCCGACAAAGCCCCACACCCGCTTGGACCGGTCGGCGTCCTCGGGCTGCCAGTCCCCGTCCGGGACCGACCGCACCGGCGGGGCCAGCAGCGGCGGCGATCCACCCGCGCCGACCCGGGTGGGTGCCGCGCGCATCAACTCGGTGCGCTCGTCGTCGGACATCAGCGGGGTGGCCTGCACCGCCTGGCCGGACAGCGCGCGGACCAGGTCGGAGCGCATCTCGGCGGCGGTCTGGTAACGGTTGAGCGGGTTCTTGTTCAGAGCCTTCAGCACGATGGCGTCGAGTTCCTTGGGCAGCCCCGGCTGCGCCTCGCTCGGCGGCCGCGGTGCCTCCCGCACGTGTTGGTAGGCGATCGCCACCGGCGAGTCCCCGGTGAACGGCGGCTGCCCGGTGAGCAGCTCGTAGAGCACGCAGCCGGTCGCGTAGACGTCCGAGCGGGCGTCCACCGACTCGCCGCGGGCCTGCTCGGGCGAGAGGTACTGGGCGGTGCCGATCACCGCGGAGGTGGCCGTCATAGTGGCCTGGCCGTCCGACACCGCACGGGCGATGCCGAAATCCATCACCTTCACCGCGCCTGCGCGGTTGAGCATGATGTTCGCCGGTTTGACGTCGCGGTGCACGATCCCGTGCCGATGGGAGAAGTCCAGGGCGGCGCAGACATCGGCGACGATCTCCATGGCCCGCCGCGGCGGCATGGGTCCCTCCTGCTTGAGCACGTCGCGCAGGGTGTCGCCGTCGACGTACTCCATCACGATGTACGGCACCGGGCCGGTCTCGCCCGCCGTCTCGCCGGTGTCGTAAACCGCGACGATGGCCGGATGGTTCAGCGAGGCGGCGTTCTGCGCCTCGCGCCGGAACCGGGCCTGGAATGACGGGTCTCGTGCGAGATCGGCACGGAGCACCTTGACCGCGACGTCCCTGCCGAGGCGAAGGTCACGGCCGCGGTGCACCTCGGACATGCCGCCGAAGCCGAGGGTGTCCCCGACCTGGTAGCGATCGCCGAACAGGTATCCCGTCATTGCCGTCCTCTGGTTGCCCTGCGAAAGTTCCACACTTGTTGACCGCTGTGTTGACCGCTGGGTTGATCACCCAAGTGACCGCTGGTTTGATCACTGCGATGACTGTGTTGATCGAAGCGTTGATCACTGTTGGCGCAGGTGGTGTCGGTGACCAGTGTCGATGATCCCTGCCGAACGTGGGCGCGCGTGTCGCGAGGACACAACCGCCGACGTTGTGACGACGCCGCGCGCGGGCCCGAGGTTGCGTGCGACCGTCCAGTGATCATGACGACCACCCGGACAGCGCTCCGCTACCTGTGCCCGCCGGATCCACGACCAGCCCGGCCGGCGCGACGGGTGCCGGCAGGTCGCCGACGGCCCGGTTGATCCACACAGCGAGCGCCCCGGCCAGGACGAGGACGAGCAGGGCCAGCGCGACGGAGAGCCCGGTTC
Source organism: Mycobacteriales bacterium (assembly GCA_038325895.1). Taxonomy (GTDB): domain Bacteria; phylum Actinomycetota; class Actinomycetes; order Mycobacteriales; family Nakamurellaceae; genus Nakamurella. Next base: position 7,708 of record JBBQJM010000013.1, on the reverse strand, counting down.
GCTGTGACACCCGGCGGGATGGCGGCGATTGTCGCCCGGGGCCGCCTGGCGTTCCGGCCTGCGGTCGGGCCTGCGGTCGGGACGGCGCCGGGGACGCAGGGCGGTAGGGCTGCTGGCTCGCGGATGCGACCGGCGCAGCCACCGGCGCACGGCGGGTGGGCGCAGCGGTTCGGGGCGCCGCAGGGCCGGCAGCGGCGACGAGGGTCGGGGCGGCAAGGCTTGCCGTCGGTCGAACCGGTCGGGCTATGGCGGGGACCCCGACCCGATGCGGACCGGTCGCCGTCACCGCGCCAGGTCCGCCTGACCGCAATTGGCCGACCGCCTGGGCCAGGGCGGCCCCGTTCGGGAATCGGGCTGACGGGTCCTTGGTCAGCATGTGCATGACAAGTGCGGCAACGGGCCGCGGTATGTCGGCAGGGAGCGGACCCGGGGTGTCCCGGACGTGCGACATGGCCATCGCGACGGCGTTCTCACCGGGAAACGGAAGGCGCCCGGCCAGGCATTCGTACGCGACCACGCCCAGGGAGTAGATGTCGGAAGCGGGCACCGCCGGATGGCCGGTCGCCTGTTCCGGCGAGATGTACTGGGCAGTGCCCATCACCAGGCCGGTGCGGGTGACCGGAGCCTGGTGGGCGAGTTTGGCGATGCCGAAGTCGGTGATCTTGACCTGACCGCCGGGGGTGATCAGCAAGTTGCCGGGCTTGATGTCCCGATGGACCAGCGAGCGGGCGTGCGCCACCTGCAGCGCGCGGCCGGTCTGGTCCAGCACGTCCAACGTACGGCCGGTGGACAGCCGGCCCAATCGCGCCAGCACCGCGGACAACGACTCCCCGGCGATGAGCTCCATCACCAGGTAGGCCGTGTGCGCGCGGGGGTCCCCCCCGGCGCCCACCTCGCCGTAGTCGTACACCGCTGCGATCCCCGGGTGGTTGAGGGCCGCGGTGATCCGGGCCTCGGTGCGGAACCGGTCGACGAACTCAGGGTCGCCGGTCAGCTCCGGCCGGAGGATCTTGACCGCCACGGTCCGGGCCAGCCGGATGTCGTCGGCGGCCCACACCTCGCCCATGCCGCCGACCGCGATGCACCGGCTCAACCGGTAGCGGTCGGACAGCACCAGGCCGGGCGTGAGCATCACGGGCCGGCCAACGCGGCGGCGATCACCGATCGGCCGATCGGCGCCGCGACCTTGGACCCGGTGGCGTCAAGGCCGAGGTCACCGCCGTTCTCGACCATCACCGCCACCGCCACCGTCGGATTGTCGGCGGGCGCGAAGGCGGTGTACCAGGTGTGCGGCGGGGTGTTCTTGGGATCGGTTCCGTGCTCCGCGGTACCCGTCTTCGAGGCGATCGTCAGGCCCGAGATGCCCCCGGACCCCGGGGTCTTCTCCTCCGACTGGATCATCATGTCCCGGATCTGGTTCGCGACCGGGATGGGGATCGCCTGACCGAGCGATTCCGGGCTGGTCTGCGAGATCACCGAGAGGTCCGGTTTGGTGGTCTTGGCGATCAGGTGGGGGACCATCCGGTCTCCGCCGTTGGCGATGGTGGCAGTGATCCAGGCCATCTGGAACGGCGTCACCGCGACGTCGCGTTGCCCGATGCCGGTTTGCGCCAGGGCCGCGGTGTCCGGGATGTCACCGAGGCGCGACCCGACGACGTCCATTCCGATGTCGACCGGGTTGCCGTCCACCCCGAGCACGGTGGCCTGCTGACGGATCGCGGGTGCGCCGACGGACATGGCGACCTGGGCGAAGGCGGTGTTGCAGGAGAAGGCCAGCGCTTCGATGAGAGGAACGTCGGCACCGCCGCCATTCCCGCAGGTCGCCCCGCCGAAGTTGGACAGCGTCGCCCCGCCGGTGTTGGGCAGATTGATCGTCGGCTCGCCGGTGACCAATGACTGCGGGGTGTACCCGTTCTGCAGGGCGGCAGCCGCGATCACCAGCTTGAACGTCGAGCCTGGCGGGTAGACGGCCCCGATCGCACGGTTGACCAGCGGGCTCGGGTCGGCGTTGACCAGCGCGTTGTACGCCTGGCGCTGCACCTCGTCGCTGTGGCTGGCCAGCGGGTTCGGGTCGTACGACGGGGTGGAGACCATCGCCAGGATCCTGCCGGTGGACGGCTCGATGGCGACCACGGCGCCGACATAGCCCTTCTCGGTCATCGCCGAGTACGCGGCCTGCTGCACGGCGGGGACGATGTTCAACTCGACGTTGCCGCCCCGTGGATCGCGCCCGGTGATCAGGTCGGACAGCTGGCCGGCGATCAGCTCGGGCGACTCACCGGACAGGATGTCGTTCTGGTTGCGTTCCAGCCCGGTCGGTCCGTACCGCATGGAGTAGTAGCCGGTCAGGTTCGCGTAGAGGTCCGTGCCGGGATACACCCGCTGATACTGGTACTGGTCGTTGACCGGGTCCGAGCGGGCCAGCACCACACCCCCGGCCGCCGTGATCTGCCCGCGCTGCCGGCTGTACTCGGCGACCAGGGTTCGCTTGTTGTTCGGATCGGCGCGATAGTCGTCGGCCTTGATCACCTGGGTGTAGGCGATGTTCGCGAGCAGCAGCCCGATCATCACGATGACGGCGACACCCAGCCGCCGTAGCGGCTTCTTCATGCCGTGTCGCCCACTGCATGACCCACGGAGTCGCCCGCCGTCTGGCCGGCGCTGCCGTTCTTCATCACCGGCACCATCTCGGTGCTGGCCTCGGACAGCGGCTGCGGTCGGAACAACGGTGGCGATCTGCGGGTTTCGGGCGGCCGTCGCGAGGAGTCGGAGATCCGCACCAGCAGCGCCAGGATCACGTAGTTGGCCAGCAGCGACGACCCGCCGTAGGACAGGAACGGGGTGGTCAGACCGGTCAGCGGGATCAGCCTGGTGACGCCGCCGACCACGATGAACATCTGCAGGGCCAGCGCGAAGGCCAGCCCACCGGCCAGCAGGGTGCCGAATCCGTCGCGGCAGGCCAGCCCGGCGCGGATGCCGCGGGCGGTCAGGATCAGGTAGCAGAGCACGATCGCGGTGACCCCGACCAGCCCGAGTTCCTCACCGAGCGCGGCCATGATGAAGTCGGTCGACGCGAATGGCACGATGTCCGGGCGCCCCGCCCCGAGGCCGGTGCCGAAGATTCCGCCGGTGCCCAGTCCGAACAGCGACTGCACCAACTGGTAACCGTCGCCCAGCGGGTCGCCGAACGGGTCCAACCAGATGTCCACCCGAACTCGGACGTGGCTGAACAACTGGTAGGCCACATACGCGCCGCCGGCAAAGCCGAGCAGCCCGATGATCAGCCAGGAGATGCGATTGGTGGCGACGTACAGCATCGCCAGCAGCGTGCCGAACAGCAGCAGCGCGGTGCCCAGATCCTTGCCGCGGACCAGAACCGCGAGCGCCAGCAGCAGCGCGACGATCAGCGGGCCGAGGTCACGGGCCCGGGGGAGCACCAGGCCGAAGATGCGCTTGCCGGCGGTGGACAGCACGGTGCGCTTGGACACCAGGAATGCGGCGGCGAAGATGATCAGCGCGATCTTCGCGAATTCCGCGGGCTGGATGGAGAACAGGCCGGGTACCCGGATCCAGATCTGCGCGCCGTTCACCTCCGACAGGCTGGACGGCAGCACAGCGGGAATGGCCAGGAAGATGACGCCGACCAGCGCCAGCGTGTACGCGTAGGACTGCAGCACCGTGTGGTCGCGGACCACCACCAGCACGATGAGGAAGAAGATTAGGGCGACCGCGGTCCACACCAACTGCAAGGTGGCCTGCGCGGTCGGCGGGTCGACACCCCGGTTCGCTGCGGCAACCTGTGCCGCGAGGTCCAGCCGATAGATCATCACCAGCCCGATGCCGTTCAGCAGCGCCACGATGGGGAGCAGCAGCGGATCGGCGTACTTGGCGTAACGCCGCATCAGCAGGTGCGCGATGGCCAGTGCGGCCAGGTAGCCGCCGCCGTAGTAGGCCAACGACCAGCTCAGCGTGCGGTTCTGGTTCAGCTCGACGATGACCAGAGCCGACGTCACGATGATCGCCGCGAAGATCAGCAACCAGAGCTCGGCCGCTCTGCCGGTGGGGCGTCGTCGGGTGGCCACCTCGCCCGACGCTGCGACCTTGCTGTCCGATCGCCTGCTCACCGGACCACCCGGCAGGTGACGCCGGGCTCTGGTGCCCGGGTGGACAGCGGGGTCCCGGTGGCGAGTGGGGAACTGAGGGCGGTGGAACCCAGCGGGGCGGTGAGCGCCGACTCGCCGGGCAGTGCGGTGATCCCGGCGCCGGGGGACACGCCGGTGGCGGGTGGGGTGGGGACCGTCGGGGTGGGGGTGGCAGCTGCCGGGACGGATCCGCCGGGCACGGCGGACTCGGCGGTGGCGGGGCCGGTGCTCACCAGCGGGCTGGCAGCGGTGGAGGTGCCGGTCGGTGTCGTCCCGGCGGTCGACTCGGGGCAGGGCGGCAGCATCTGCCCGGCGAGCCGGGTGACCACCTGGCGGGCGTCGTCCAGAGTTCCGGCCTGGATGCCGGCCACCACCTGGTCGCGGGCGGCGGGCAGCAGGTCGTCGACCTCGAGCGGGAGGCAGCCGTTGAGCCCGGGCTCGCAGGACCCCTCCTGCACCGAGGACATCGAGACTCCGAGGACCGAGCCGTCGACGCCGCGGAAGACGACCACCTGGCCCTGCTGCTCGCCGACGTAATACTGACTGCGTACCCAGACGAACGAGCCGATGATCACCAGCACCGCGAGCACCGCCACGCAGAGGCTGAGGATGATCGCACCGCGCCGGCGTCGTGAGCGGCGAGCGGGTGTCTCCACCATCCCGTCGATCCCGCCGGACATATCTCCGGGGTCGCCGTCGGCGATGTCCGGCTCCGGCGGCGCGTACACTGCCCGCGCCGGAACGTCCTCCGGGATGGGCGGCAGCGGGACGCGCGGCATCTCCTGCGTCATCCGTATCGAACCGACCGTGCCGATCGGGCCGGTGGCGTCAGGATCGGCGTCCGCCTCGGCCCGCGCCTCGGTCAGGCCGGAGCCGACACCGGTATCCACCACGTCGGCCACGATCACGGTGATGTTGTCCGGGCCGCCGCCGACCAGCGCCAGTTGGATGAGGGCGTCGGCGCTGGCACCGGGATCGGGACGGGCCAGCGCATCGGCAATGGCCTCGGCGGAGACCACGCCGGGCAGGCCATCGCTGCAGATCAGGTATCGGTCGCCGGCGGTGACCTCGCGAATCGTCAGGGACGGATCGACGTCGGTGCCGTTCAGGGCGCGGAGCAGTAGCGACCGCTGCGGATGGTGCGCGGCTTCGTCCTGGGTGATTCGGCCGTCGTCGATCAGCGACTGGACGAAGGTGTCGTCGTGAGTGAGCTGATGCAGCACGCCGTCGCGGTAGAGGTACGCGCGGGAGTCGCCGACGTGCGCCATACCCAGCCGGCCGCCGTCGAACAGCAGCGCGGTCACGGTAGTGCCCATGCCGTCGAGTTCGGGATTGTCGTGCACCACCTCGGCGATCGCGGCGTTGCCCTGGCGAGTGGCCTTCGCCAGTGCACGCAGCAGGTCGCCGCCGGAATCCCGGGAATCCAGCGGGACGAACGCAGCCACGACCAGCCGGGACGCCATGTCGCCCGCAGCGTGCCCGCCCATGCCGTCGGCGACCACCAGCAGGCTGTTGCCGGCGTAGACCGAGTCCTGGTTGCTGGATCGGATCAGGCCGCGGTCGCTTCGGGCGGCGTACACCAGTTGGTGGGTCATGGGCGCAGCTCGAGAACCGTCCGGCCGATCCGGATCGGAACGCCGATCGGCACCGGGGTCGGCATCGTGACCCGCGCGCGGTCCAGGTAGGTGCCGTTGGTCGAACCCAGGTCTTCCAGGAAGTACTCCTGACCCTGCTGGGTGATCCGGGCGTGCCGGGTCGACGCGTAGTCGTCGTCCAGCACCAGGGTGGAATCTTCGGCCCTGCCGATCAGGATCGGCCCCGACCCGAGCCGCAACCTGGTGCCGGAGAGCGACCCGGCCGTCACCACCAGGATCGATGCGGGCATCCGTGGTGCGTTCGCCTGGCGGGCCTCGGCCCGACCCCCCCTCGGCTGGTCGTAGCCGGAGCGTGGCTCGGCGGCGTAGCGCAGATCCGTGCGGATCACCCGCATGGCCGCCAGCACAAAAAGACAGAGCAGGATCAGGAATCCCACTCTGGTGAGCTGGAGAATGAGGGCTGGCACGGGTTTGACCTGACCGACCGGCTCAGTACCGGCTGGAGAACACGACGGTGGAGTGACCGATGTGGATCACGTCGCCATCGGCGAGTTGCCAGGTCTGGACGGAGGAGCCGTTGACGGTGGTGCCGTTGGTGGAACCGAGGTCGTGCAGCACGGCCGACTGGCCGTCGAAGTAGATGTCGACATGGCGCCGCGACACCGACGTGTCCGGCAGCCGGAAGGCGGCGTCCTGCCCGCGCCCGACCACGTTCGAGCCGCGCTGGAGCTGATAGCTGCGGCCGGAGCCGTCATCGACGGACAACGTCGCGACGAGGTCCTGTTGGGGTGCGCCGTATTGCTGTGGGTAGTTCTGTCCGAAACCCTGCTGGCCGTACTGCGGCGGCGGGTAGCCCTGGCCGCGCTGGTCCCACTGTCCCTGCCCGGGCGGGGGTTGCTGCGGGTAGCCCTGTTCCCACGGTTGGGGTCCCTGCGGGCCCTGAGGTGGCTGCGGCGGATAGCCCTGCGGCGGTGGTCCGTACGGCTGCTGCTCCCACGGTTGTCCTTGTTCCCAGGGCTGCTGGCCGTATCCGGGTCCGCCGGATCCGCCTGGTCCGCCGTAAGGCTGCTGGTATCCGGGCGGCGGACCGGTCTGCTGGTACCCGCCGGGTCCGTAGTGCTGATCGTTCCTGCGCGGGTCGTCGCCGCGGTCGGACGGGTCGCGCTGCTGATCACGGTTCTGATCGCCCGGCTGCTGGGTCATGCGTCCCACTCCTGCTCTACTGTCTCGGGACCGTCGGTCGACGTCGGGATCGACGATCGAGCTGATGCGGAACTGCCCGGTGTGCAGGGAATCGGACTGCTCGAGGGCGACGGAGACGTCCCCGAAGGTCTGGTACCCCTGCTCGTCCAGATACTCCCGGATCATGTCCGAGAGCGCCGACCCGACACTCGCTTCGTCCGCACCCAGTACCTCGCGATCCGTTGGACCGAGGCGTACCCGGAAGCTGTTGGGGGCGATAGTGCGGCTTCCCTGGTGGTGGACGTGGTCGGCCACCTCGCGCTGAAGCGCGTCAGCGACCTCGGCCGGCTGGACCGTCCCGCCGAACATCCGGGCGAAGGTGTTGCCGACGGCGCCCTGCAATCGCCGCTCGAAGCTCTGAATGACGCCCATCGTCACCTCCTTTGCCGTCCCGACCCCGTCGTGTCGCATCCTTGGCGATCGTGCCTGCTCACCCCCCGGTTTCCGGGCACGGCTGTCCGACACACCTCAACCTGTGATCGTAGTGTGGACGCCTGGAGAAGGTTCCGGTTGCGCAACGTCGGATCGCTCCCGGTTCGATCCGCCGGTGTGCCAAGCCCGGCCGCGGACGGTCGAGGCCACCCGGCCCTGCGTGTTAGCCTGTTCGGCGTCGCTCGGGCAAGTGGCGAAATGGCAGACGCGCACGGTTCAGGTCCGTGTGTCCGAAAGGACGTGGGGGTTCAACTCCCCCCTTGCCCACTCTGGTTGAGACAGACGATGAAGGGCCCT
>JBBQJM010000012.1:0-17847 GCA_038325895.1 Mycobacteriales bacterium | reverse complement strand
CCAGCCGGGCCACCGACCGCAGGGTCAACCGTCGGCCGGCCGGCGCATCGCGACCCTCCTGGCGAATCCGGGCGGCGATGTTCGCGTAGAGCTCGGATTCCTCGGCGGACGGCGCGATCAGTGTGGTCTCCGCGAGGCGATGCGGCAGCCGCAGCGCGACCTCGCTACGCCGGTGGCGGATGGTCACCTCGGACACCTTGCGGCGCAGTTCCGGCAGCCGGCGCGGCTGTGGCGTGATGGCGTCAGCGCCATAGGTCCGGCGGAAGGCCGCGGGAGTTCCGAGCAGCCCGGGAGCGACCAGGCTGGTGAGTTCGTAGAGGTCGGAGAGCCGGTTCTCCACCGGTGTCGCGGTCAGCAACAACAGGTAGCGGGAGGTGAGTTCCCGGGCCAACCTGCCGGAGGCCGACCGTGGGTTCCGCAGCCGATGAGCCTCGTCCACAACGATCAGATCCCACGGTTCACCGACCAACGCAGATCGGGTCGGCTCGCGGCGAGCGGTGGCGATCGAGACGACGACGACCGGCGAATCGTCGGAGCTTTCCCATTCGCCGCGCTGCGGAACGATCGTCGGCAGGCAGAATTTGCGCTCGAGTTCCTCCCGCCATTGGTCGACCAGACCCGCCGGAGTGACCACGAGAACCCGTCGCGCCAAACCGCGCAACCGGAGCTCGGACAGCACCAGAGCCGCCTCGATGGTCTTGCCCAGTCCGACCTCGTCCGCCAGGATCGCCCGGCCGCGCATGCGGCCCAGCACCGTGGCGACGGTCTGCAACTGGTAGTCGAAAGGCTCGAAGGTGAGGGTCGGGCTCGACATCAGGGTGTCGAACCCTGGTCGGCTCCACACCGCCGCGGCGGCGTCGACCAGGTTGATCCGCTCGGACCGGACCCGGGCGCCGCCGAGCAGCCGATCGAGCAGGTGCCGATACCCGTCGGGAGCCGCCGCCAGCGGGTCGGGCTGGGCACGGTTCGTCCACGCGGTCGTCGGCCGGACCGTGTCCCTGGCAGCGTGCATTGGCGTAGGCGTGGCGATCGTTTCCGCTGTCGCAAGCACCTCGCGACCTCCTCTCGGTGAGAGCCACACCATACGATCCGCCCCCGACAGCGGCGTGGATCCCGACCCCTGCCCGCGCGGCGTTCGTCACAGGAATCCCAACGGTCACAGCATGCTCAGTAAACGCGCGTGATGAGCCGTCACGCGGCGGTCAAGCAGCCGGGATCCGATGTCCGCCCGCGCGCAAACGCAACGTGCCGGTGCGGATCGACCCGCAAGTACAAGACGTGTTGTGGAGCAGCGCGTCAGACTGAGGTGCTCTCGGCCTCCGTACCCGTCCCCATCGCCCGATAGTTGCATACGATCGTATGTGATACGGTCATATGCATGCAGGTCGACCGGTTATCAGTGACCATGGATCCCGAACTCGGTCAGGCCGTCCGGGACGCCGCTGCGCGTTCGGGAATCAGTGTCTCCCGCTGGCTCAGCCAAGCGGCCAGTGATCATCTGCGCAACGAGCTCCTCGGAGCGGCCCTCGACGTATGGGAAGCCGAGCAGGGTCCCTTCACTGACGAAGAACTGGACGCCGCCGCCCGCGTGCTCGGTGTCAGCGGCTCCGACTCTCGGCGCGCGAGCTGACGTGGCGATCGTGCTCGATGCCGGTGGGCTGATCGCGATCGACAACAATGACCGCCGTATCGGCGCCCTCCTGAGGATTGCCCACCGCGACCGCATCCCGGTCCGGACCAGCGCTGCCGTCGTCGCGCAGGCCTGGCGCGACGGCGCACGTCAAGCGAACCTGGCCAGGACCCTTGCCGGCATTGATATCGTCCCCGTCGACACTGTTGTCGGCCGCCGCATCGGTGAGTTGCTGGAGCGAACCGGAACGGCTGATGTTGTCGACGGGCATGTCGCGCTGCTCACGGATCCGGGCGACATCGTGATCACCAGCGATAGGTCGGACATCGAACGGTTGCTCGAGTCTCGAAGCGTCACCGCCGATTTCACCACTGTGTAACGGGTATTTCCCTTTCACGCAGGTCGGTCAATCGATTTCGAGAGATTTGGATGTCCGTCATCGCGCCGCCGAAAACCTGCGCACCACCCCGCAGCACCCTCTCGTCACCGACCCGGGGTTCGCGATAGAACTCCTCCCGCACCAATTCGGTGTAGACATCCTCGCCGATGGCCTGCACGCACACCGCCCGGTCACCGTTGGACAACGCGCGCATCATCAGACCGGTCGAGAGGTAAGCCTCGTCGTCGGGATGACCCCAGATACCCAAACAGTGCCGAGATCGCCGGTGGTGTCTGGGCTCATGGGCTCCCGCCTTCACTGGGCCTGATGAACGAGCCGCCAACCGGACCGTTCCGCTGCCGAGCTCCTGTCCCGCGAGCCTACTGACGGGGTGGTAGGAAGTGCCGACCCGGACGGAGTCGATGGCCCCGCATTGGTTGCCCGAAAGGGCAGCAATGACTGTTATCCCTGGTCAGGGCGCGCTCTTGATGGTTGGATCCCGACCAGAGGACCTGACGGGAGGTCGGGGGATGCGCGCTGAACACCGTCTGCGTGACGGTGGTGAGACCGCGGATCGGGCCAGCACGCCCCGCAAGCAGGCGGGCACAACCCGTGTCCACCATCCCGGCGGCGATCTGCTCGCGCTGCAGGCAAGCGCGGGCAACAGGGTCGTCGGACGGCTCATCGCCGCTCTCACGGTCCAGCGCTGCGGACCGAATTCCGACTGCGCTTGCCCACCCGAGGAGAAGCTCGCCGCTGAACTTGATACGGGGATCGACACGGCTCGGGAATCCACCGACGAACCGCTGCAGAAACTCGAAGATGCCTCCACTGCTACGGCAATGCCGGTGCAACGCGACCGGATGGCCGCGGCCGGATTCAACCAACCGCTCAACGAGCAGGAGGAATTCAACGCGGCCCACCGCAAGACCGCCGACGGCAAGCCCGTGACGAACTGTTGGGAACCGCAGAGCCAAGATTTCAAAGCGGCCGCCGGCGGCCCGGCGCTCGGGTCCTTCGACGACTTCGTCAGCACCCTGAAAGGCCGGGGCTCGGCCAAGCAGGATGTCACCTTGATCGGCCGCGGCACCGGCCGGGAGGGCGGCTTCTTCGGGTTCGGCGGCGCGGTCAACAAGACCTCCGGCGGTTGCGACGACGTGCATTTCACCCGGGCGACCGGGATGTCGTTCGATTCCGTCCAGGCGAAGAAGGCCGACATGGCGATCGCCGGAAAGGCCCTGAGCTCCTTGACACTGGCGGCCTGCAACTCCGGCGTCGACCCGCAGATGGTGCAGCAACTGGCAGACGCACCGGGCGTAGTGGTGAAGTCGTTCAGCGATCCGGTGACGATGTGCCTGGGCGGCAAACCCGGCAGCTTCACCCGCGGGAAGGTGCTGTCGGGATCCGAGGTCGCAGAGCTGGCCAGCTGCAACGACATTTCCGCCCTTGCGCCCGACCGGTCCACCAGCCCACGCAAGCCCTCCGGCGGTGCCGAGGTCCGGGATCTCGAGTTCGACCCCAACGCGCCATCGTCGGTCACCGTGTTGGACGATCAGACACTGACGATCCCGCCGGTGCAGATCACCGACCGCACGCCGGCCGGAAGGGCAAAGGCACGCAATCTCTACGCTTCCCAACACGACCGGTATACCCCGCGTTCATCACGAAGATGCAGACCGCGCTGGGCATTGCGGCGCCATCCGGCAAGATCGACGACCCCACCCTTGATGCGATCGCCACCTTCCAGGACACCCACCCGCCGCTGAAGGGCGACGGCATGGCCGGCCCGCGCACCCTGAGCCGCCTGCTGGAATTCGGTCTGGCGACGGAGACCGACCGCACCCACTACTCCGGCCTGATCGACGACGCCGTCGACGGCCTGAAACCGGCATCGAGCATCGACGAACGGCTCGCCGCAGCATGGGGTGCGGTGATCCCGTCGCTCACGCAGGAACAGGTCACCCCTATCCCCGCGGTGTCCAAAGGCGACACCGGCGGTGAGGGCGGGTTCCGAATCAGCGAATGGACCGCGTTCATCAGCCCGCTGCTGCTGGACCCGGTTCCGCTGCCGCAGGACAAGCGATTGAACCTGCGGCGCACTGTCTATCACGAGGCCAGGCACGCCGAGCAGCTGTACAACCAGGCCCGGATGCTGGCCGGCAAGGGACGATCGGCGAAGCAGATCACCGGGCTGATCGGCACCACCAACAAACCCGAGGTGGCGGAGGAGGCCGCGTCCCGACCGCTCGCCCGTGGATCCACGGAATTCGTGGTCGCCGAGCAGATGTTCGAGGCCAGCCACGGCGAGGCCGGCAAGCGGCACGACGCGCTGGAGAAGGAGGTCGTCGCCAAACGGAAGGCCCGCGACGACGCGCTCGCCGCGGCGGGCGGCAACCGCACCGATCCGCGGGTCGTCAAGGCGCAGGCGGAGTACGACAGAGTGCACTCCCAGTACGCCGACCTGGCCGACGAGGCCGACGCCTTCGCCACCTCCGACGACGCGGCAAAGACACCGCGCGACTCCAACCTCGAGCTGTAAACGCGGGACAACATCTACTGGCCGGAGCCGAGCGTCCGTCGCAACCCTCAGCGGTCGACGTGCAGTGCCGGCGACGCACCGCCGACCGAGCGCAGCATCACCGCGAGCACCGCCGCATCCGGCACCCCAGGAATGGGTGACGGACATGTCGCACTGTGTTGTCCGAGAGGCTACCGAGACCTCGTCGGTGGCCGCGAGCGCGAGCGATGCGACGTGGTGACCCACGCCACAGCTCCATGGCCGGATCCACGCCCGTCTACTGAGTACACCATTCGTACACAGAGGGGGTAACTTGCTGGCATGGCGCGCGTGCGGACGAACATCGAGATCGACGAGGACCATGTTCAAGCGATCATGGATCGCTTCGGCGTGAAGACGAAGACCGAGGCGGTGGAACTCGCCCTGCGTCATCTGGCCGGTCAACCGATGACCCGGGAACAAGCTCTGGCAATGCGAGGCGCACACGCGATGGAAGTACCGCATCCCGATGATCATCCCGGCGGGATGGCGTGATCCTGGCCGATACGTCTGCCTGGGTCGAATTCGACCGGGCGACGGGAAGCCCGGTCGATCAGCGACTTACTGCGCTGATCCAGAATGACGGGCCGCTCGCCGTCACTGAGCCGGTCGTGATGGAGGTGCTGGCGCGCGCGCATCACGGGCCGCGAGAAGACGACCTGCGACGGCTGATGTTGCGGTTCGTTCTGTTGCGCTTCGACGCCGCCGTCGACCTTGACGCCGCAATGCGCATCTACCGACGCTCACGGCACGCCGAAATCATCCCCAAGGGAATGGTGCAGTGCATGGTAGCGTCCGTGGCCTGGCGCTCGGGCGCGGCGCTGCTGAGCTCCGACCGCACCCTCATCCGTATCGCCCGGGTGGTCGGTATCGAGGTCGACCGGGCGTCGCTGCACGGGCAGCCCGCCACCCCGGCGGCACCGCAGACACCGGTCCGTCGGGCGCGCCGGCGCTGACCGGAGTTCACCCGGTGGCCGGGTTGGTCAACGCCGCGCGCGGGAGCGCAGGTTGACAATTGAACGCCGGATTCGCACTGGACCGGGCGCATGCCGGTTGACCGCGGTTACCCTGACATCCGAAGGAGGCGCGACCCGTGAGAGTGGACCCGACGAGGATCGATATCGAATTCGATCCGATGACCCAGCATATGGTCGGCGTTTCCGCGCACGGCCTGATGCCCTTCGATGTGCCGTTCATGAGCGAAATCGTCCCCCACCTGTGGCTGGGCGGTTGTGAAGACGGTTTGGTGCTGCCCAGCTTCATCAAGCATCTGGTCTCCCTGTATCCCTGGGAGAAGTACACCGTGCATCACGAGCTGCACAGCTCGCTGATCATGCGGATGTACGACAGCACCGACCAGGCCTTCGACCAGGTTGACAGCCTGGCTCGTTGGGTGAATGACAGCAGGGACTGGGCGCCGACTCTCGTCCATTGCCAGGCGGGCCTCAACCGGTCGAGTCTGGTGGTGTGCCGGGCGCTCATGCTGGCCGGGATGTCCAGCGGTGACGCGATCGACCTGGTGCGCACGAAGCGCTCACCGGCCTGCCTGTCGAATCTGTCGTTTGCGCGATGGCTCGCGGCGCGATGAAATTCCCGGCGGGTACGCATCATGACAGGGTTTGATGGACTCCGGACCTGCGCCGGGAAGATGATCACATGCGGGTCGCCATGGCGGCAGAGATGGCATCACGGCCGAACGAGTCCGCGGGTGCGCCCGTGTTACCGCCGGCGCCGAGGGACGAGGGATCGTCGCGACAGGGGATGGTGGAGTCATGGAACTACGGCTCGGCGATAGTGGGACCGACGGACGATCACGCGACGCCCAACACGGCCCATGGCGCTCCCTCACCCGGCGCGGTCCCCGGCGTCCCGTCCTGGTCGGAGCGAGTGCCGCCGCGGTGTTCGTCCTTGCCGCGGTGACCGCGTGCGCCGGGATCGGCGGCGTTGCGAATAGACCCAACACGTCGGTACCGGCAGCCAGCTCGCCCTCGTCCGCTGTGGCCGCGTCATCCGCGCCGGCCAGCAGTCCTTCCGCCGCCACCAGCGGCACCGCCGTAGGTTCGGGTTCCAGCATCCCCGCGCCGGTGCTGGGTCTGCCTCATTCGGCACCGCTGCCCGACAACGTGCTGCTGGGGACCCGGATCGTCAACGGCAGTGAGGACCTGTACCAGATCGACACCATCACCGGAACTGTCGGCAAGAAGTTGACCGAGGGCGCGACAGCAACGCAATATCCGATCCTGTCGCCCGACCGCGGGGCGATCGTGTACGTCCAGATCGGAGATCAGTCCCAGCTGCGCACGATGGCTGCCGATGGCGCCGGGAACCGCGAGTTGTTCGCGGGTCCGCTCGCAGATTGTCCCACGATCCCCGCGTGGAATCCGGTCGATCCGAGTGTGCTCGCGCTCCGCTGCGAAAATGCGGACAAGGTGGACCTGCATCTGGTGAACGTGGACGGGACGATCCGCAGCACAATCAACACCGGTATTCCCTACGTCTATGACGTGGCCTTTTCGCCGGACGGAAAGTCCCTCGTCTATTGGGGATCGCAGACTCCAGCCTCGGGCGGTACGCTCTATTTCCAGGCGGCGGACGGCAGCACCCCCCCGAAGCAAATCACCTCACCCGGCGACGCCGGCGACGCCGACCCCGTGTTCGCTCCTGATGGTAAGACCATCGTTTTTCGCCGCGCGAACTCATCAGGGTTCTCACCGACTTCCTCGCAGATCCTGACCGTGCAATCGGACGGATCGGGTCTCCGACCGCTCACCGACGGCACGGCCTACGACGAGGATCCCACCGTCTCGCCCAACGGAACCCAGATCGCCTTCAAGAGCAGCAGAACCAATGCCGCCGGTACGTCCGATCGGCAGATCTGGGTGATCGGGATGGACGGAACCGGCCTGCGCCAGCTCGGAGTCGGTAGCCCGGGAGTTGCGGATGGAGCCCCGGCCTGGGGGCGTCGCTGAGGCCTCGATCGGGTGGCCGCGTCGCTCCGAGGCCGAAGACGGCGATCTGGTGGCCATCACTACTGCTTCGCCAACCGCAAACGCAGCCCGCTCGCTCTGGCGGCCGGGCGGGAAATCGCGGCACGCAATTCCGCTTCAGTGCCCACCAGCCGGACGAACTTCTCGGCTCGGGTCAGTGCTGTATAGAGCAACTCCCTGGTCGACAGTTGGGAGTCCACCTCGGGCAGCAGGAACGTCACCCGCTCGAATTGGCTGCCCTGACTGCGGTGCACCGTCATGGTGTGCACGGTCTGCACCTCGGCCAATCGACGCGGTGAATAGCGCAGGAGTTTGCCCTCCCGGGTGAACACCACCGACAGTCCTCCATCGGGATCGGTGACGGCCACGCCGGTATCGCCGTTGAAAAGCCCGATGGCGTAATCGTTTTTCATCACCAGCACCGGTCGGCCCGAGTACCATTCGGCCTGCCGGATGGTGCCGTGCAGGTCGGCGAGCCATAGCTCGATCTGACGGCTCCAATCCAGCACGCCGCGCGGCCCGGTCCGGTGGGCGCAGAGCAGTCGGTGCCGTTCCATCCTGTCCAGCGCGGCGAGGGCGTCCCCGGCCAGCGCCGCTTGGCGGACCGCAGTCGCGGCGTCGACCACGTCGCTCCGGACTCCGGGGTCGGCGTCGTCGACGAGAGCGACCTCGACGGACCCTTGCCGCAGCACCGCCACGGCCGTGTCCGGATCGCCGTCGCGCACCGCCGCCGCCAGATCAGCGATGGCGCCGCCGAACCGCCAGGTCTTCCGCAGCAACACCACGCCACTGCGCGGGCCGCGAACCGCGGACGGATCTGGCGCACGTCCCTCCCCGTCAGCGATGTCGCCAGCGGTGGCGTCGGCGAGAGCCTGTGCAGTTTCGTTGTTGCTCGCGTCAGCGCGCGAGGTCAGCCCGGCGACGAGATCGGCCAGCACCGCGCCCGCTTCGACCGACGCCAACTGGTCCGGATCACCGACCAGGATCAGCCGGGCGTCGGGGCGCAGCGCCTCCAACAACCGGGCCATCATGGTCAGCGACACCATCGACGTCTCGTCGATCACCACCACGTCGAACGGCAGCCGGTTGTCCCGGTTGTGCCGGAAACGGGTGCCTCGTCCCGGCACCCACCCCAGCAGCCGGTGCAGGGTCGACGCCGACAGGGTCGGCAGATCGTGCCTGTCCGGCGCGGCGAAGGTACTTGCCTCGCTCTGCACGGCCGCCTGCAAGCGGGCGGCGGCCTTACCGGTCGGCGCGGCCAGCGCCACCCGGAGCGTTGGCCCGGGTTGTGCCAGTAGCAAGGCGAGCACCCGGGCCACGGTGGTGGTCTTCCCGGTGCCCGGGCCACCGCCGAGCACGGTGGTCCACCGGGTCGCGGCGACCTCGGCGGCCAATCGCTGTTGCTGGGCCTCGGTGCCGGGAAACAGCCGCTGCACACCGGCGGCCAGCACCGTGTCGTCGATCTCCGGCGCCGGCTGGGCATCCCTGGCCAGCAGATCACGCCGAACCTGCTCCTCCTGCCGGCGGTACCGGTCCAGGTAGAGCAGCTCGAACTCCCAACGGAGCGGTTTCCCCTCCCCGACCAGCGGACTCGATGTCACCGCGCGCAACCACGCATCCGGCTCCGGCCAGGGCAACGCGGGATCGACCTGGCGCACCTGGGACAGGTCGACGCACACCGACCCGCTGCGCACCCCGCGCACTGCCAAGGCGATCGCCAAACGGACGGCATCGTCAGGCTCATCGGCGAGCTCGGCCAACCGACTGGCGACGTGCACGTCAGCGGCGGTCAGGATCCCGGCCGCGTTGAACCGGCGCAGCAGACCGGTGGCGCCCAACGCCAGTCGGGCGTCGAAAGGGTCCTCCGGGACGAGGACCTCGGCCGTCACCGCATCGGTCAGCTGGCCGCTCTCGGGCAGCACGCCGGTCATCGGGCACCTGGCCGCCGGCGCGCGGATTCCTCGGCGCCGTCGAGGAGGTCCGAGAGCGCGGTGACCAGTTCCACCGACGGTTGCCAGCCGAACACCCCGCACGGCCGCCCGTCGACCACCGGAGTGTCGGGCCCGCACATGCCGCGCACGAACAGGTAGAGCACCCCACCGATGTGCAGTGCAGGGTCGTAGCCCGGCTGCCGCCATCGCAGGAAGCGATGCAGGGCAACGCAATACAGCAGCGCCTGCAGCGGGTAGTCGGACTCGGCCATCACCGTATCCAGCGCAGCCGGCCGGTAATGCCAGGCCGAGAGACCTTGTGACAGAGCCGACATCGACCCTTCCGCGGGCTCCGGGTCCGCTGCCGGCAACGCGGCCCGGCCCGGCGGATGGCTCGGCGCGCCGCCGATCTCGCCGAGCCAGTTGGTCTTGTAGTCCACGACGAGGTAGCGCGGGCCGGGTAGCCGGAGCACCGCATCCAGACTCCCGGTGAGGTACCCGCGGAGCGGCAACCAGCTGAAGCCCGGTGACGCCAGCCGATCGGCGTAGCCGGCCAGCGGGTCGTCCGGCCGCAGGTGACGGCGCAGGACCGGCGCCAACTCCCCCAGCGTGATGCCGGCTCCGGTTCCGTCGCCAGCTGACTCGTCGCCACCTGACTCGTCGCCACCTGCCAGGGGCACTTCGAACTCCAACTCCGCCAACCGATCCCGGATCGGGACGTCGCGCAGGGTCATCCCGCCGGCCAGCGGACCGAGCGGGGTGTGCAGGACCGGAAGCAGCGATTGGGCCAGCTGGTCCGGGGTGTGTGGCGCGGTGCGCCGGGCAAGTTGCTCCGCGGATCTCAGGCGCAGTTCGGCCAGCAGGTCCGGCGCCTGCGGGTCCGTGTTTTCCAGGACTGCATGCACCAAGGTGCCGAAGGACGTCCCAGCCGGCAGCTCGGCCATCGGCGAAGGCACCGCCAGCAGAGCCTCGTCGCTCGCGACACCGCTGGCCAGCAAACCGATCGCCTCGTCCTCACGTTCTCCGGTCTCCGGTTCGCTGCCGACTCCGGCGTCTTCGGTGGACGCCCCGCTGACCGCTGCACCCGTGCGGTCGGCGAGCGCAGCGGACCCTGCGGCCGACAGCGACGAGTACGACACCCGGCGCCATCCGGTGTCCACCGGACGATCGAGCACACCGACAGCGAAGGAGGTGTCGGGCACGACCGGCGGTACAGGAGCCCGGGTGACACCCAACGCGGCCGGCTCCACCACCGGTCCACCGCGCAGCTCGAGTTCGCGCAACTGACGGGCGGCCGCGTCATCGGCGACGAGTGACACTTCGTCGGGAACTCCGCCGGCGAGATCCCGGCGCCCGAACAGCATCCGGTGCAGGCCCGAGCACGGCGTGTTCTTCGTCGGCGCCCACCAGGTGATCACCTGCGACTGCGCCCGGGTCAGACCCACGTACAGCAGGCGCAGCGCCTCGCCCGCCTCCTCCGCCAGTGCCTGCCGCTGCCGCTCCGATCGTCCGGCGGTGCCGGAGCCGCCGATGTCGAGGGCCCGTCGCCCGTTGACGTGCAGCAGCAGGGTGTCCGGCGCGCGGACGAACCGATCGAAGGCGAACGGCAGGTACACCACCGGGTATTGCAGCCCCTTGCTGGCGTGCAGGGTGACCACTTGCGTGGCGGCGGCGTCGGTGTCGAGCCTGCGAATCCGTTCGGTGGCGACCTCTGCGCCGCTGTCGGCCCGCCTGCGGCGCAACCACTCGGTCAGCGCGGTCAGCCCGAGTCCCTCGTCCAGCGCGGCCGCATACAGTGCCTGGCCGACGTGCCGGAGATCGGTCAGCGCTCGTTCGCCGTCCACCTGGCCGAGCACCCGGGCCGGGAGGTCCAGTTCGGTGACGGCGACTTCCAGCAGCGCGGCCACCCCGCGCTCGGCGAGCACGGTCGCCCACCGGCTGAACAACGCGCTCAACTCGTCGGTCAACCGCTCGCCGCCGGCGGCCAATTGCGCGGCGGTCCGCCCCACGAACGGGGTCAGCGCCGCGGCGCGGACCCGACCGGAGCGGTGCGGCTGCTCCAATGCCTCCAGCACCACCAGCCAGTCGTCACCCGCCCTGGTGTGGAACACGCTGACATTCCCGGCGACCACCGCCGGAATGCCTGCCGCGCTGAGGTTCTCCCGCACCAGATTCGCCTGCTGATGCGTTCCGACGATCACCGCGATGTCGCCCGCCGCGATGGTGCGACCGTCGAACGTCGCGCCGGAGCTCAGCAGGGCGGCGACGTCCGCGGTCAGGTCGCGGGCGACGAACGTGCGTACCCGGTCGATCGGGATCTTGCCGTTGCGGCCGATCCCGAAGTCGTCACGGCGCACCACCCGCAGCCGCAGTGGCGCGCTGGAGGGTGCGCCGACCAGCCGGGATTTCTCGGTGACGGCCAAGACCGGTCGCACTCGGATGTCCTGGCTGCCCAGCGCCGTCTCGCCGAGCAGCACCTGCAGGGCGTTCACCAGTGGGGCGTCCGCGCGCCAGTTGTTGTTCAGCGTCGGGTGCCCGTCGGCGGTCTGCGCCGCTGCCAGGTAGGTGTCGATGTCCCCGCCGCGGAAGGCGTAGATGGACTGTTTCGGGTCACCCACCAGCACCACCGTCGCATGGCCGGCGAACGCGCGCTCCAGGATCTGCCACTGCACCGGATCGGTGTCCTGGAATTCGTCGACCAGCACGATCGACCACCGCGCCCGCATCCGGTCCCGGGCCGCCGCATCCTCGGGTTCGAGCGCCGTGGCCAGCCGGGTGAGCAGGTCGTCGTAGCCGAGGATCCGGCGCCGGCGCTTGCGGCGGTCGACCTCGGCCCGCACGGCGGCGCCGAAGGCCACCCGCCTGGCCGCGGGCGTGCCCGCTTCCTCGCCGGTCGGTAGGAGCACGGCCTGCGGATCGTCGATCACCTTGCGGGCCAGCAACAGTGCGGTGTCCCGATCGAAAATCGGCTCCCCGGAACGGCTTCCGGCAAACGCCCGGACGTATAGGTCGTCGACCACCTCGACCACCAGATCGTCCAGGCTCTCCACCAGCTCGACGTCGGCGTCCCCGTCACCGGCGATGCCGAGCCCGGTCAGCACGTACTGGCAGAACTGATGGGTGGTCACGATGGTGGCCGCGTCGAACCCCGCCAACGCCGCCCGCAGCCGCTCCCGGCGGGTCGCGACTTCGTCGTCGGGCACGGCGGCGAGCAACGCGTAGAGCGGGTCGCCCCCCGACCGTGCCGCGGCCGGATCGGCGAGGACCCGTTCGGCCTCGACCAGGTGGCCGCGGACCCTTTCCCGCAGTTCCTGGCTGGCCGCGCGGCCGAAGGTGATGACCAGCAGTTCGTCCAGGGTGGCGACGCCCTCGGCGACATACCGGGTCACCAATGCGCCGATAGCGTGCGTCTTCCCCGTCCCGGCGCTGGCCTCGAGCACGGTGATCCCGCTGGGCAGCTCGCCGCGGATGTCGAACGGGTTCGTCGCTACGGCGGCCCTCACAGCACTGCCCGCCCTTCGCGTTCCAGCAGCGGGAACCACAATCCAACAGCGAGTTCGCCGAACAGGGTGGTTTCACCGCCGCGGTCGTCCGGGGGCGCCTTGAGGAGCACCTCGAACGGCGTATTCCGCCCCCACACCTGAACGTGGGCGAGGTCCTCGTCCTCGCCCGGATACGTCCCGCCGGTCCATTTCTGCCCGGCCCGCCGCTCGGCCTCGGCGACCTCGATCCCCTTGAATCTGGCCTCGGCGTAGGCGGCAGCGCTTTTCACCGGCAGCGGCAGCACGTCGCGCAGGCCACGGTCGTACAGCGCGACCAGCTCAGCCAGGATCTCCTGCGCGTAGTCCTGATCCAACGGCTGCACCGTGGCGCCCAGCGGTTGCCCTGGATCGCTTCCTCGCCCGACACTCGCTGCACCCCAGAGTGTCTCGGGATGAGCGGCGCTCAGCGCGAGCATCGCGATCCAGGCCCGCAGCCGCACGGCCGGCCCGAGCTTGCTGTACGTCACGGTGACCAGGCAGCTGTCGTGCAGACCGGCCACGGTGCCGCGAACCTGCCGCCCGTCGGGAAGCTGGACGGCGACGTCGACGGTGCGGCGAGCGGCCGTCCGCAGCGGCGCCGTCCGCTCCACCAGCGGCCGGACGTCGTAGAGCACGTCGTCCAGGGTGCGGGCGCCGAGCTGGCCGGGCGGCAGCACGCCGCGGCGCCACTCCGCCTGCCGGCAGTCCTCCTCGCTCATCCCCGCGAGCCGATCGCGGAGCAGTCGATCGCCGATGCTCCATTGCTCCAGCGCGTTCAATTCGACCGGCAACGAATCAGACGGCTCGTCCTGCTCGAACCGGACCGCGACGTCGAGCCGTTGCCGCAGAAATCCCTTCGCGGGATGGGTGAGCAGCGCGCTCATCTCGGCCAGATCGATGTCGCCCACCGGCGGCGCGGGCAGCCGGGACGGCAGAAATGCCGGTACGGGGGTGCGCGGGCCGGCGGCGGCGCGGGCACCGGTCAGCGCTGCCGGGTCGAAGGTGAAGGGCCCGTGCCTGCCAAGGGCGCCGGGAGTCACGGTCCGCGGATCGAAGGGCTGCAACGGATGGTGCACCACCACCCTGGTGCTGGCCTTCGCTCCGGTGACCGTTCGCGCGGTGTCGTCCAGGGCGTCCAGCAACTCGCCTAGCGGCACGGCCGGCGGACGCCGTGCACCCGTCCGCTCGTCGGCACCGGTGTAGGTGATGACGACCTTCTCGGTGGCCGCCATGAACGCGTCCAGCATCAGCTGCCGGTCCTCGGACCGCGGATCACGTTCTCCCACAGCCGGTTCGCGGGCCAGGATATTGTCGCCGTCCTCGCGGGCGGCGCGCGGGAACACCCCGTCGTCGATCCCGAGCAGGCAGACCACCCGGTGCGGCACCGAGCGCATCGGCACCATCGTGCACACGGTGAGCGTGCCGGTGCGGAAGTTCGCCCTGGTCGGCCGGCCGGCCAGCCGCCCGGCCAGCAGCGCCCGGA
Organism: Mycobacteriales bacterium; assembly: GCA_038325895.1. Classification (GTDB taxonomy): domain Bacteria; phylum Actinomycetota; class Actinomycetes; order Mycobacteriales; family Nakamurellaceae; genus Nakamurella. The sequence goes on along the minus strand of JBBQJM010000012.1, from coordinate 3,359 downwards.
TGTCTGACCGGCTGAGCCGGGTGCCGGCCGCACCCGCCTCGGCCGCGTTCTGCTCGACGCCGGCCAGCTCCCGGCGCAATTCCGCGGACTGCCAGCCGTCGGTGCCGCTCACCCTGGTCAGGCTGTCAACGGCGTGGATCAGCGCGGCCAGCCATTCGTCGATGGCGTGATCGCCGGTGAGTGCGTCCAGCGCGTTCGTCACCCTGGCCATCAGTTCCGCCAGCCGCCCGGCGAGGTCGACGTCCGAACTCCCGACGTCGTCGAGCGGCAACGCGACACCGATCCGGTTGTTGTCCTCCTCGGCCATGGCAACCCCGAGCAGCACCCGATCGAGACCGGCGCGCCAGGTGTTCTGGGGGAAATCCTGCAATCCGAAAACGCTGCGGTGCCGGGCATCCAGGCCCCAACGGGCACCCGAGTCGGCCGCCCAGACCGCCAATTGCTCGAGTTCGTCGTCGTCGAACCCGAACCGGCGGCGCACCGGGGGCCAGGCGGCGAGATCCAGCACCTGCGAGGCGGTGACCCGACCATCGGCCAGGTCCAGCAGTCGGTCGACCGTGGCCAGCAGCGGGTTGGTCTGGGTCAGGGCCCGGTCGGCCAGCCGCACCCGCAACCCGTGTGCGGGGTGTCCGCCGTCAACGACATCGGCGAGCCCGAACGCACCCTGCACCAACGGGGCGTAGGCCTCGATGTCCGGGCACATCACCAGGATGTCGCTGGGTTGCAGGGTGGCATCGTCGGCGAGCAGACCCACCAGCACCTCGCGGAGCACGTCGACCTGGCGGGCCGGGCCGTGGCAGGCGTGCACCTGGACGCTGGTATCGGCGTCGTCGAGCAGATGTGTTGGCGGGCCGGGCCTCTCGTTGTCGGTGATGGCACGTTGCAGGGTCGCGAGCAGGGTCGCTGGGGGTCGGTCCGCGGGAAGATGGACGTCGGAATGCAGTGCTCGGGAGAGCGTCGTCTGCATCTCCCTGGCGTCCCGGCCGAGCGAGGACAGCAGTGGGTGCCTGGCCGCCGTGGCACCGGGATCGGTGCGCCTGCGCACCGGACCATCCGGTTCCGGGGCGCCGGCCAGCGCTGTCCACAGCGCCGGCGAGGGGTGCGGGAGCCAGAGGTGAACATCGCGGTGTTCGGCGAGCGCAGTCAGCACGCGGAATTGCCGGGCCGGCAGCGCCGTCGGCCCGAACAGCGAGAGCCGTTCCGGCAGCGAGGTTTTCGTCGGATCCGCGCGGAGGTCGTCCAGTGTGTCGGCGAGCCGCTGCACCGGATCCGTCCCGCCGATCCGCTCGCGCAGTCGGCGCCACAACTCCGGCTGCCAGGCCACGTCGCTCGGGACCGGATCGCCCCAGCCGTCCTGGTCCCGACCCTGCGCCCAGGCGGTCAACATGTCCGGACGGTGGGTGGCGTAGCCGTCGAACAGCCCGGCCAGCCGACGAGCGACCGCGTACCGGCGACCGCGCCGGTGTTCGGCGTCCGGGACGCTGTCCAGATAGCCCAGATGAGCGGCCAGCGAACTGCACCAGGGTTCGGCGGCCGAGCAGTCGATGACCTCCAGCAACGGCCAGGCCGCCGCGTCCGGCGCCCACGGGTCGTGGTCCGGAGCACCGCCGACGCCACCCGCCGCTTCGGCGAGCAACCTGGTCGGTGACGGAAATCGGACGGCGGCACAGATGCCGTCGTGCCGGCCGCCCCTGGCCCCGAGGTGATGTGACATCCGCTGGGTGAGCCACCGCTCGATGCCGCGGGCCGGGACAGCCACCACCTCCTCGGCGAACACGTCGTCCAGCGGCTCGGCCAGCAGGTCGGCCAGCGCGACCGCCAGGGTGTCCGCCCGTTCGGCGCGGTGCAGGTGCAGGGTCATCGGTCAACCGCCGGCCGTCGTGCCGGCGAGCTTGTGCCGCCGACCTGCCTGGCAGCTTGGTTGTCGGACCCTCCATGTTCGCCCGGAGGTCGCCGTGCCCGCGCGCCGCCCTCGCCACCCCGTCCCCATTTCATACCGACAGTGTGTCTGACGGGTACGACAGCCGCGGTTCCCGGCCCTGCGAGGTCCGGCGGTCCTGCGATGGGCGATCGTAGGCCCGCGGGCCCTCGCGCCTTGACACGCCATCCCGGAAACGTTGCGGGCAGGTCCTTGGTCGCAATTCGTGGCTGCTTCTGCGGTGCCCTCGACGACGGCAAGGCGCGGATCGACAAGGCGCGGGCAGCGCTGGGGCCCGCGGCGGTCGACACCTTCGCGGTGACGCCGGCAGCGGGCCTGGCCGCGATCAGCATGGATCCCGTTGATCGATTGGGCGTGATGAGCCATGCGGAACTCCTGCCCGCTGTCACCCCTGACGTCATCGAGGCCCTGGTGGACCTCGCCGGCCCGGCGTCCGGATCGCCATTGGTGATGCTGGAGGTTCGGCAGCTCGGCGGTGAACTCCCCGGCCCGCCACCGCACTGAGCCCGATGGCGCACACCGAAGCGGGATTCAGCGTCAATGCCATCGGCATCACGCCGACGCCGGAGCGGGCCGCCGTCGTCGGGGCCCACCTCGCGCTGATCGAGAAGCGCATCGGCGCCCTGGCCACCGGCGACACCGACGTCAACTTCCTGAACCTGGAGGGCGCCACCGAAAACCGAGTGCGAGCAGCGTATTCGGCGGTGGATTGGCGCCGGCTTGTCCGCCTGAAGGACCACTACGACCCATCCAACCTGTTCCGCTTCAACCGCAATATCCCGGGATCGGCGACCGCCGAGCCCGCGTCCAGCCACTGACCGCCCTACCGAAAGGCACACCAAGAGATGACGACCATTCTTGTCACCGACGCCACCGGCACCGTCGGATCCACCCTGATCCCGCTGCTGCGCGGGGTGGTGTCGACGTCCGGGCATTCGTCCGCGACCCCGACCGCGCGCACCGCCTTTCCGCTGCGGGCGCCCAGATCGTGCACGGCGACTTCCGCAACCCGGCATCCCTGCGGGCCGTGCTCGATGGCATCGACGCGGTCTTCCTGGCCTGCGGGAACGTCCCCGAGCAGGTCGAGTACGAATGCGCGGTGATCGACGAAACCGAAAGGTCTGGCGCGCGAAGGATTGTCAAGCTGTCCGCACGCGGAGCCGCCGAGGACTCCCCCGTCGCGTACTGGCACTGGCACGAGGTGACCGAACGGCCCGCGTCCGGCGGATGAAGAGCGTGGGCCGCGATCGCCGCCGCATGAATGTAGAGACGCGCTGATCTCCGGCTGGTGGGTGGCCGGCCGGGCTGGGTGCTGGGGGAATTTCGACGTGATGGACCTGCCCGCGTCGTCAGCGATCATCGGCAACGCGGTGTACGTGCTGCTGGACAACCCGTTGCAGGTGCTGTCCACCTCCCCCAC
>JBBQJM010000011.1:0-17941 GCA_038325895.1 Mycobacteriales bacterium | reverse complement strand
ACCGTGCACGTCTACGACTACGGTCCATCGGGTGTCGTCACCGCCAAGGCATTCGGGGCCAACGGCTCCAGGCCCGACGTGGCAGCGGCGTACCCGGGCTACGCGTCGAACCACGGATTCTCCACGTCCATGCCCGCGGTCGGCGCGGGCAGGCACACGGAATGCGTTTTTGCGATCACCACCGGCGGTGGGACAGGCAATCCGCTACTCGGCTGCCGGGACGTGATCGTGCGCTGATCGGGGAACCCGGTCAGTTCTGGACCGGCGAACAGGGCTGGTAGGGCTCGACGGAAACCTCCCACGGCTTGACCCCGGGAGTCAGCATCAGGCCCGGCGTCACCTCGGCGGACGGGTCACCGCCGGACGGGGACAAGACCGTGAAGGTGACCACCGTGGACGTCCCGGGGCTCATCGCGATCGTCGCCGTGCCGACCTCCCGCAGGTGGTCCTGACCGCGGCCGATGCCGATGTCCTCGCCGTCCTGGGTCGCCCCGACCACGCCGCCGCCGAGCGGGGCGAAGGCCAGCACATTCGTCTTCAGCGTGTACGGCTGACCCTGCGGAATTGCTCCGGTGACGTAGGAGGGCAGTCCGGACGACGGGGCGTCGTAGTGCAAAGTCACCGCGACGTCCAGTTCGCGCCGGCCATCGGCCCGGCACTGGCCCTGCGTGACCTTGACCTCGTTGCTGAGGTAATAGCCGAGTTTCGCCCCGGTCCCGTCGTTGAGGAAGACCCCGATGCTCGGCGATCCGGGGTTGTCGTCGAGACCGCCCGCCAGGTTCGTCTGAGCGAGGTCGGCCTGCTCCGTCGCGTTCGTGCTGTACACCAGGATCCGACGCTCGGCCGCGGCCTGGCGCAACCCGTCGAGAATGACGGTGCTGTCGCCCCTACCGGACATGACCTCGGAGAAAGCCATGCCCGTTCCGCGGGCCAGGAAATCGTCCCTGGCGTTCTGATTCTTCTCGTCGAACTGCTTGTACGCGGTGGAGAGCAAAATGGGCACAACGTTCTCGGCGGTGATGGTGAAGCCCTCGCCGATATCGATAGGGGCCGTGCCATTGAGCGCGTAGGACAGCGCGACCGGATCGATGGACATCACGCCGTCCACGGTCGTCCCGGTACGCAGCCGGTACATCTCGGCAAACAGCGGCGCGGCCGTGGCGAAGTCGGGGGTGAAATTCACGTCCTGCGGATATTGCGCCATCAACTCGCTGTAGAGGTGCTTCTGGTTCTCGGTGAGCTCGGCCACCGGCGGATCGAAGAATCCCAGAATCCGGCTGGAGGCGCCCTGCCGCAAGATGCTGACCTTGCCGTGGTCCGCTTCGATCAACGCGAAGGAGCCGAAGATCCCACCGGTGGCGCGCGGCTCGGCCAGGTTCTGGAAGACCATCAGATAGGTTCGCGGTTCGTCCGCCCCGAGCATCGGCGGCACCAGACGCGCGATGCGCGCGCCCGGCCCGGTGATGTCGGCGGCCCCGTCCAGCTTGCTGGACAAGTCGTCCACGGCATCGCCGACCGGTCCGATGACGTTCGATCGGTCGATCGCGGCCAGCTGTCCCCGCGCCTGGTTCACCGCCGCGTCGGCGTTCTGCAGCAACGGGGAGATCTGCTGCAGCGGTTCCACGTCGATGGTGCCGCCATCGGGAGCCAACTCGCTGGGCTGCAGGGTGGTCGCGATCTGCACCAGCGACGGCATCACGTTCTGTGCCAGCGAATCTACCGTCAGGGTGCCCTCGCGAATGGCGTCGAGATTGGTCCCGACGAAGGGAATCACCGTGGCGGCACGATAGAACGGGTCGTTGACGGCGGAGACGGCGCTGTCGGTTTCCGATTGGAGATCATCGACGGTCCTCGAGGTCGCCGTCGGATCGGTCTTGGTGATATCGCGGACCTCGTCCTGCAGGGTGCTCACGGCCGCCGCCGCATTCTGCAGGTGGGAGTAGGCCTGATAGGTACGGAACGTGACCCAGAGAATTCCCAGCAGCACCACCCCACCGGCGCCGAGCAGCACGGCCCGGGTCGTAAGTCGCCGGCGCTTCTTGCGGGCCCGCGCCGCCCGCTCGGCGCGCTCCTGCGGGGTGACTGTTCGCGGTTCCCGATAGCTGACCTTGGGCGGTGGCGGGACATAGGTGGACAACTGGAAGCGGTGGTCGTCACTGACCCGACGCGAGGATGGCGGTGCCGAGCGCAGACCACGGGTGAGGGGTCGGGCCGGCGGCGCACCGTCCTCCGCAGTCGGTTCCGCCGGTGCATCGGCGTCCTCGTGCGGCGGACGCGGCGCGGGAGCGTCCCCCTCGGCGTCCGTCATCTGACGCCTCCTTCCGCGTTCACTGAGCGTGACGCTACCTTAACGGCAGCGTGGTATTCGTGAACGAATGCCCCGATCTCCCATCCTATTTCACCAGGCGCGACCGTCGGCGATCAGCCAACAAACGTCCACCTGTTTGACAGGTGGGACAGTATTGAAATGAGCGGTCCGCAAAGGACACCTCGGCGATCGCGTCACCGCAGACGGGGCAGGGCAGACCGGTCCGCGCATGCACCCGCAGACCCGTCCGCTTCTCCCCCTTCAGCCGCGCCGCCTCCGCGCCGACCGAGCGCGCCACGGCGCCGCCGAGGACTTCCGTGATGGCCACCGCCAGCCGGTCGAGCTCGTCCGGTCCCAGCGACCGGGCAGTTGCGAACGGGGAGAGTTTGGCCATGTGCAGAATCTCATCCGAGTAGGCGTTGCCGATCCCTGCGATGACCGTCTGGTCGGTGATCACCGTCTTGATCCGGCCAGAACGGGACGCGAGCGCGGCCGCCAGGCCGTCTCGGTCCAGCTGCAACGCATCGGGACCCAGCCGGGCAACACCGGGGACCACCTGCGGGTCGAAGACCAGGGCAGCGGCGACGGACTTCTTCGTCCCGGCCTCGGTGATGTCGAAGCCACCGCCCTGCCCCAGACGCACCCGCATCGCGATCGGCCCGCCCATCTTGACCGGCGTCACCGAGAGTGAGTCGGACCACCGCAACCAGCCCGCCCTTGCCAGGTGGAACAGCAGGTGCAGGTCCTGCGGCGGACCGGCCCCGTCCGAACCGGGGGCGGTGGCGACGTCCAGGAATTTACCGTGCCGCCCGACGCCGGTGACCACCCGCCCGGCCAACGCAGACGTCGGGGGGTCGTACGTGGTCATCACGTTCAACGAGGCCACGGTGACGGCGGCGATGTGCTGGCCGGTCGCGTGATCGGTCAGGAAGGCCGCCAATGCAGCGACCTCGGGCAGTTCCGGCATCGGACCAGTGTGCCCTGCCGAGGTACTTGCCCGAAATGTGGACATTGCTGTATCGGTGGGCGCAGCGCCGCCTGGTCGCAACGTCGGGCGGCGGCGCGCGGGGTGCCACACACTTGTCGGCATGAGACTGCAGCCCGCTCAGGTCGACGTCACCAGCACCGCGCGGACCGTCCGGCGGAGCGCGTGATGACCGCGAACCGACGGGAACCACGGGTCGCCGTGATCGGCGCCGGCTCCTGGGGGACGACGGTCGCGTCCATCGTCGCGCGCAAGACCCCCACCCAGATCTGGGCCCGCTCCGCCGAGGTTGCCGACGAGATCACCACCCAGCACCTGAACAACCGGTACCTGCTGGATTTCCCGCTGACCGAATCGCTCACCGCGACCGACGACCTCGCCGCAGCCGTGGAGCCCGCCGACATCATCATCATGGCGGTGCCGTCCCACGGATTCCGTTCGGCGCTGACCGAGCTCGCACCGCACCTGCGGCCGTGGACGCCGGTGGTCAGCCTGGTGAAGGGCCTGGAGCAGGTCACGCATCTGCGGATGACCGAGATCGTGGACGAGGTGCTGCCCGGCCACCCGGCCGGCGTGCTGGCCGGGCCGAACATCGCCCGAGAGGTGGTGGCCGGATACGCGGCCGCCGCCGTGATCGCGATGCCGGACCGGCACCTGGCCGCGCAACTCGGAGAACTGTTCCGCACCACCCGTTTTCGTATTTACTCCTCGTCCGACGTGGTCGGCGTGGAGATTGCCGGTGCGTTGAAGAACGTGTTCGCCATTGGGGTCGGCATGGGCGACGGGGTGGGCAGCGGTGACAACACCAGGGCGATGGTCATCACCCGGTCGTTGCGCGAGATGAGCAGATTGGGCGAGAAGCTGGGTGGCGATCGGGACACCTTCGCAGGCTTGGCCGGGATGGGCGACCTCGTCGTGACCTGCACCAGCCCGCACAGCCGTAACCGGCATGTCGGCGAGGAACTGGGTCGCGGGATACCGATCGCCGAGGTGCTGGCCGGGATGAAGCAGGTCGCCGAGGGCGTCAAGACGGCGTCGGTGGTGATGAAGCTCGCCGCCGGGGCGGGTGTGGCAATGCCGATCGCCCGCGAGGTCGACGCCGTCGTCAACCACGGCTCCAGCCCCGTCGATGCCTACCGAGGCCTGCTGGGCATCGCGCCGGGCCACGAGGTGCACGGCGACAGTTGGTAAGGAGGCCGTCTGCATCCAGTCGGGTCCCTGGGACGGTATGAACGTCGTTATGAACGTCGGTGACCGGAGTCGGCCGCCCCCCGCCCGCCCCCCGCGGTCGCGGCGGTGGGCAAGCGGTCTCGCGGACGATCAAGCTCGCGCATCGAGGTGGCGAGCCGTTCCCGAGATCACCCGCCCGTGGGTCCGCGGCACCGGCGCCATCGATCACAATGAGTTAGATCAATGAGTTAGATCAATGAGTTAGATCACCGAGTTGGATCACCGAGTTGGATCACCGAGTTTGGATCTGCGAGCTGACACGTCTATCGGACCCACCCGAACCCGCATCGGTTCCGAATGTTGCTCAACAGAGCGAGTCGAGACACTGGCGGAGAAGCTGACATCGCCGGAGAGGACGCACCACCATGGCATTGCTCAGCCCGACGCGTCCGCGCGCCATTCCGCGGCCATCGGCCGGTGTCTGGCCCGGATTGTTCGACGTTCCCAGTGTCCCGGTTCACACCGCCATAGCCCGCCGGTTGGCCAAGGCCGCCTTCACCTCGCTGCCGATCACGTTGTCATTCCCGGACGGACGGCACTGGGGAACCGGTGGGCCGCGGCTGGACATCGTGCGGCCGGATGCGTTCTTCGCGCGGTTGGGCGCAGATGGTCTGATCGGGTTCGGCGAGGCCTGGATGACCGGCGATCTGACGGCAGGCGGCTGGACGGTTCCGACGCCGTACGACCCGGTACCGCGCCCGACCGACGGCTCGGCGACGACCGAGGATCCCCAGCGGACCAACGCGGCGACCGACGAGCTCGCCGCCGTGCTGACGATCATGGCGCAGCGGATGTCGGTGCTTGTCCCCCGCTCCCTGCAGAAACTCCGGCATGCCTGGCAGACCCGCCCGCCGAGCACCGAGGAGAACACCCCGACCGGCGCCAGGGAGAACATCCACCGGCACTACGACCTGTCCAACGAGCTGTTCGAGCTGTTCCTGGACCCGACCCTGACCTACTCCGCCGCCTGGTTCGAACCCGGTGACGACCTGCAGACCGCGCAATTGCGCAAGATCGACGGGATCCTCGACCTGGCCAGGGTGGGGCCGGGCATGCGGGTGCTGGAGATCGGTTCCGGGTGGGGCGGGCTGGCCATCAGGGCAGCGGCGGAGCGGGGCGCGCACGTCACCACCCTCACCCTGTCCGAACAGCAGAAGGAACTCGCGGACAAGCGGATCGCGGCCGCGGGCCTGTCCCACCGGATCGAGGTCCTGCTGGAGGACTACCGGCACCATGCCAACCGGGAGCCGGGGGCGTACGACGCCATCGTCAGCGTCGAGATGATCGAGGCCGTCGGCGAGCGGTACTGGCCGGACTACTTCACCGCGGTCGACCGGATGCTGGCCGAGGGCGGCCGGATGAGCCTGCAGTCGATCACCATGGCGCACGAGCGGTTGCTCGCCACCCGCAACGGCTACACCTGGGTCCACAAGTACGTGTTTCCGGGCGGCATGCTGCCGTCGATGACAGCGATCGACGAGGTGGTCAAGGCCCGCACTCACCTGCGGATCCAGGAGACCCGCCGGCTCGGGCCGTCCTACGTGCCGACCCTGCAACAGTGGCGCCACCGGTTCAACGAGAAGCTCCCCGAGATCCGTGCCTTGGGATTCGACGAGACGTTCATCCGGATGTGGAACTTTTATCTGGCGTACTCGGAGGCGGGGTTCGCAGCGGAGTACCTGGACGACTGGCAGATCGGGCTGGGTCGGGGCTGACATCGGAGGCAACCCAGGACGATCAACCCGGTGACGATCCCGCGGTGACGATCCGGCGACGAACACCGGGGGGACGATCTATTGGGGCGATCTATTGGGGACGATCAACGTCCCACAGGCGTGCGTAGGGCGCGGCGTCGCCTGATGGCCACGCCGTGCCCCCTGCCGCGACCGCCCTGATCGCATTCACCAGTTCGTTCGGCGGCCCGCCTTTGAGCAGGTAGCCGACGGCGCCCGCCTGCATCGCCTCGTGCAGGCTGCCCCCGGTCAGCGAGCCGGTCAGCATGACCACCCGCACCGACGGGTGACTGGCGAGCAGATCCCGGGTCGCTTCCATCCCCGACTTCGCCGGCATCCGGACGTCCATCAGCACCACGTGCGGCAGCACTGATGACGCCTTGTCCGGAACCTGTGTCCCGTTCTCGCATTCACCGACGACCTCGATGTCGTCGGCGCCATTGAGGACGCCGAGCACCCCGGCCCGGACAAAGGGATGGTCGTCGACGATCAGGACGCGGATCACGTCCGGCTCACCGGGAGAAGGTGTCTCATCAGTGCAACGATGGCGGGCCGCCGCCGTGTTGGCGACCCCCACTTTGTGGTGTCCTTCCGTGACCGCCGGTGACACCGACGCCGGACCGGACCGCGTCGCGGAAATCCGCCGGGGCCTCCATCGCAGGTGAAACATACTGTCGCCCTTCATCATTGACTCTAGAGGGCACGCGGAGACGGGCGGCGTCGGGCCTCGTCCTTGGACGTGGTCGTAGGGGCCAATCTGGGGTCAGTCGGTTCATGGTCGGCCGCCAGTCGATCGCGCCGCGCTCGCGGGCGGCTACGGGGTGATCGACAGCACGACGGCTATGCCTACGGTCGCGCCCATCAGCAGAAGCTCGCCGACCGCGAGCCGGAGCAGCGGTTGCCACCGCCCGGTGCGCGCCGCCGGGACGGTCCGCCGGCGATGCCAGTAACCCGCGCCCGCAAGCAGAACGAATGCAAGGGTTTTCGCCACGATCAGGTGCCCACGGTCGGTGGCCAGCAGCGCCGCCCACCCATCGAGCATCACCGCACTTTCCAGGACGCCCGAAACTCCCACCACAAGCACGCAGATCAGTGCGGCAGCGCTGAATCTTGTTATTGCGACACGCATGTCGTCGGTAAACCCCCGCAGATGCACCACTAGCGCCAGCAGCCCGCCGATCCAGATCGCCGCACCGACCAGGTGCAACCCCAGCGCGGCCATGGCGAACCCGGGCGACGCGTGGTGACCGGCGTGACCGGTCAGCGCGCTGGGCAGCAGACCCGCGGCGCTGATGAGCAGCGCGGCACCGATGGCGGCGGTGCCCGACAACCGCGTGCCCGACAACCGCGCTCCGAACAGCGCAACCGCCAGCGCCACCCAGAGGGTGGCGAACTGGGCCAGCACCCGGTCGGTCCCGGACACCGCGACCACGGCGTCGGCGTGGCCGAGCAGGTCGCCCAGTCCGGTCCCGATCAGATCGGACAGGGTGAAGGCGATCCAGGCGACGGTGCTCCCCGCCCAGAGCCAGGCCCACCGGACGGTGATCGCCGCCAGGTGCGCACTGGCCGGCTCGCTCGCGCGGGGAAGCAACACGGCACGCAGGGAGAGCAGCCCGACGACCGCAACTCCGGCGATCTCGTGCACGAACTGCGTCACCGGCAGGCCGATGGCGGTCAACGCCCCGGGATCGGGCAATCCCATGGGTGCCGGGCGGTAGCCGGTGCCGGTCCACCATCGAGCGATGACGATGGCCGCGAGCCCCGCGAGGAAGACGGCCGCGAGCACTGCCGGGGTGCCAGGCGCACGCACCACCGGCGCCTTGCGTTCGACGCGTGGAGCGAGTTCGACCATGGTGGCCACCTCCGTTTGGTTGCGGGCAAGCGGCTGACTACTGCGGAAAGCTCAAGCCCAACAGGCGGTGTCATCGCCGGGTGGGGCGGGTCGAGCGGGTCGGCGGGTCGGGTGACCCAGGTGACTCGGGTCAGGTCAGCGCTGGCAGGTGGCGCCCATCCGTAGCAGCAGCCGGCCCTCGATATCGGCAGTGCGAATCGGGCCGTACACCCGCGAATCGATGGACGCTTCCCGGTGATCGCCCATGACGAAGACCGTTCCGGCAGGCACCGTGACGGGGCCGAAGAAGACGCCATCGATGCTGGCGTGATCGACGTAGGGCTCGCCGACCACCCGCTCGTCCACGACCAGCTCCGCATCCCTGATCGCCACCCGCTGGCCGCTGACCGCGACGACCCGTTTGATCGTCAGGGTGCCGTCCTGCGGGCTGGGGAAGGTGACGATGTCACCGGCATCCACTGCCACGGGGTCGCCGTGCAACCGGGCCAGCAGCACCGTGTCCCCCGTGCAGACGGTGGGTGCCATGCTGTCCGAGGACACCGACGCGGTGTCCAGGAACTGCGTCCGGATCACCACCACTGTGGCCAGCGTGACGCCCACCGCCGCAGCGGTCGCCATCGCCTTCGAACGAGTCGCGCCGATCATCAGGGTGAGTCGTCGCCCGTCGCGGGATCGGCCCAGATCGGGTCGTTCACGTCGACGTCACCGGCCTTCAGGCCGACGCTGAACTGGTGCATCATGTCGTGGTCCTCGTGCGGCAGGTTGTGGCAGTGCACCATGTACTTCCCGCGGTGCGGACCGAATTTCATGATCAGCCGGACCTTCTCGCCCTCGCCGACGTACACCACATCCTTCGGGCCCAATTCGTAGGCGAAGGGCGCCTTGCCGTTCCGGTTGAGGATCTTGAAGTCGATCAGGTGGATGTGCACCGGATGGAACCAGCCACCCGACTTGTTCTCGATATCCCAGATCTCGGTATCGCCCAGTCCCGGATCCGCGATCACCTTCTGGAAGCCGGAATCGACGACGTCGTGCCAGGTCTCGCCGTTGAGGTTCCATTCGTTGGTGGTGTCGCTGCGCTCGACCCTGATGTAGCGCACCTTCATCTTCGACGTCGCTGCCAGGGCCATCACCTCGTTGCCCGGATTCAGCGACTGCGGGATCGACAACGCGGTGGGATCGTTCCGGTCGAAGGCGTCGTCGATCACGTCGAACGCCATGATCTTGTTGGTGTTGTCGAAGTCCCGGTTGTTCTTGTTGGACAGGTTCTTCAGCTCAACGCGTTGCCCGGCCTTGAACTTCGAGAAATCGATCAGCACCTCGTAGCGTTCGGCGCTGCCGTGCCGCCATTCCGTCACCGCCTGGGACTTCGGCATCAGCCCTCCGTCCGTGGCGACCGTGTACATCGGGGCCGCCGGCGAGGTGGTGGGCCGGTAGGACCGGGACAGCGACGCATTCAGGAACCGGAAACGGTACACGCGCTTCTTGACCTTCATCACCGGCCAGGGCCGGCCGTTGACCAGGATGACGTCGCCCCACAGCCCGGAATGGCTGCGGTCGTCGTACAACTGGGAGCCGTTCGCGGCGAACATCATGTCCGACAAGGTGATCGCGACGTCGTACTCGCCCTGCGGGAGGAGCGCGCGTTCCATCGGATCGTGCAGGTGATATTGCGAGGCGAGCCCGGAATAGGCGTTCTGCGCCGTGTAGTGCACGCCGTGGTCGTGATACCAGAGTGTCCGGGCGGCCTGGAAATTCGGGTACTGGTAGATCTTCTTCTGCCCCGGCGCGGTGACATCGCTGGCGTAGCCGTCATATTGCGGCAATGACGCGGAGCCGTGCAGGTGGGTCGAGATGTCCATGGGCGTGCCGAATGTCGGATGCGCGGTGGGCAGTTGGTTGCGCATCGTCAGCACGATCCGGGTGCCCTGCTCGACATCGATGCGCTTCGCCGGCACGACGCCGTTATACCCGAGGACCGGGGTGAGGATCCCCGGGACGATGCCGACCGCGCCGGTCTTCGCCGTCAGGTCGTAGTAGGCAACCGGACCCTGGTCATCCACCTCGGTCCGGTACGGCGACTGAACCTCGAGCCGGCCGAAGCTGCTCTGGTACGGCTTTGGCATCTTGGCGGCAGGCAGCAGACTCGCCGACGCACCGCTGACGTTGTTGCCCAAGGGAATCGCCAACCCGGCTGCACCGACCGCAGCCAGACCGCCCAACTTGAAGATATCTCGTCGCGAGAGTTTCATGACGCCATTCCTTGACTCGACGTGGATAGCCTGTGGGCGCCGGTACCGACTGCGTACCCCCCTGAACAACCCATTCCGCAGGACCACGGGCCACGGCTGTTCGCAACGCCGATCCAAGGGTGCGACGAAGCGACGTCCGGAGAAACCCCGATGACAGGGGTACGTGGGCCCCCAAAACGGGGGATCGGCGAACCCCTATCCCTGAAACTGGGGGTCGACCATCCCCCCTTTCGGGCTTCCCGTGGACAACGCCGTTGGCGGACCCTGCGTTGAGGTCCGGGCAAACCGGACAAGCCCAGCGGCCGACGTCCCGATCGGCCGGCGATCAAGGGGAATGATCATGGACACAACGCACGCCGCAGTAACGCCGACGCATCGGCATCGGCGCCCGAGGTCAGGGGGCCCGAACACCCGAAAGATCTCTCTGGTCATGGCGGGCGCGCTGGTTGCCGGCGTGATCGCCCTCGACGTCGGCAGCGCCACCGCAGCCCCACCGGATTTCCCCAACAACATCGTGGTGTTCCCCGACCGTGATTTCGTCACCTTCGAGGGGTTCCAGGACCACATCGGCGAGACGGCGACCGTGGAGGTGACCAGGCCCGGGGTCGGAATCGTCGGGTCGGCACAGGCGGTCGTGGCCGAGGGTGACGTCGCCTTCGAGATCAATCACCCGGGCGGCGCTTGCTGGGGTGCCGGCACCAGCCTCAAGGTCACGCCCGACATCCAAGGTGGGGACCTGGTGGCGATCCGGTTCGGCAACACCCAGGCCGGCGACACCACAGTCGCCGACACGGGCGTCACCGAGGTTCAGTACGTCCAGGGCTCATCGACGCTGAAGGTGGTGGGACACCTCGGCCCGAGCGTGAACCCCGACCAGCTGGAGCAGCGGATCGTCAACCCGGCCCTTCGCACCACCGCCGTCAACCGTCGCGACGTGCGGGCCGTGCCCGGGCCGCTCGCCACCGCCCCGCGAGGTGGGTATTCGTCGGCGCTCGCGACCACCGGATCGACCTTCACCGCCACCTATCAGTTCGACGATCCGGGGGTTGCCGCGATCGCGGTAACCGGCGGTGGCGAACGGATCATGGCCTGGCAGGTCCAGGACGCGGACGCCAACCGGCAGGGCCTGACCATCTCCGAATTCGGGGAACTCGGCGGTCCGGGGATGGGCGGCTGCCCGAACGGTCCGCTGACGTCCGGGCCGCCTGGACCGACCGGCGTGACCGCCACCGTGGTCAGCGGCGGAATCAAGCTGAACTGGACCCCCGCGGTGGCCGTCCCCGGCACCCCGGCCATCACCGGCTACCGGGTGACCGCCGTCTCGCAGAACGTCGCCGGCAACGAGCAGGCCGAGATCGGCAAGCGGATCACCGGTCAGGCCGCCAAGACCCCCACCATCACCGGCCTCTCGGGGTCCGACAGCTATGAGTTCGAGATCGTGTCGGTGAGCAGTTCCGGACTGACGTTCCCGGCCGTGACCGCCATCCCGGCGATCGACGTGCAGCCCCCGAACGTCACTGCGACGCCCGCTGCCGGAACCTACGCCGTGCCGCAAACCGTCACCCTGACGTCCACTGAGGCCAACACGGACATCTACTACACCACCGACAGCGAGCTCGACCTGCTCGACGGTGACGCCGTTTCGGTGAGCGCCGTGCACTACGCCGGGCCGATTGCGATCGCGAACAGCAGCACCCTGCGGTGGGTGGCGTTCGACGTCGCCGGCAACCTCGCGACCGACCAGGCCGACTACACCATCACCAACACCCCCGTCCCGGCCCCGCCGGTACTCGGCTCCCCGACCCTCGGGAACTCGACGGTGATCGTGGCCTGGACATCGAACGACCCGTCCGTCACCGGATTCACGGTGCAGGCCTTCGGCTCGACACACGCGCCGTTCGGCGCTTCGCAGACGGTCACCGCGTCGCCGGCGACCATCACGGGGCTGGTGCCGGGTGACAGCTACACCGTCGAGGTGTCCGCCACCAACGCGAACGGGACCAGTACCGCCGCGGTCCTGGGACCGCTCACGGCTCAGGGTGCGGTGAACGCGAACGCCGGGCCGGACCAGCAGGTGCGGCGCAACACGACCGTCACGCTCAACGGGGGCGCCTCCACCCAGGCGACCGGCGTCACCTACCTGTGGGAGCAGGTGCTCACCGGTGCGACCGATCCTGACAAGGTCACCCTGAACGGGGCCAGCATCTTGACGCCGATCTTCAGCTACCCGCTGTACAAGTACCCGATGACGAACAACCCGTTGACCTTCAAGCTGACCGTCAGTGACGGCACCACCAGCAAGACCGACACGGTGCTCGTCTCGGCGATCCCGGACAAGCCGACCATCGCCACGGCGAAGTGGAAGAGCGGGGACTTCCGGATCACCGGATCCAACACGACCGTCGGCGCCACGATCACCGTGCGGGCGTTCAACAACCCGAGCCAGGTGCTGGGCACGTTCATCGTCACCGCGGCCGCGCCGCCGGCCACGGGTGGTGTCTACGACCTCCGGATCCGTACCGGTGCCGCGGCCACCACCAACCCGGGCCGGATCTACGTCGATTCGAGCTTCGGGGGAACCGTCGGCCCCTTCACGGTCACCACCTGACAGACCTGGTGAACACTGCTCGTTGAGTTCACGAAACGGGCCCGTCGCTGCCGGCGACGGGCCCTTTTCGTGTTTCTTGAAGCCTCGTGCACACCCAGCAGGGTTGGACAGATGCCCCAATTTCGGTCGGCGTTCTCATCGGAGAGTAATGCACCCTAACGGTGCAATTCACCCATTTGGATGTGCTGTCACGGGCTAGAGTGACCGTAAGTAGTGGGTGCATGCTTTTGCCACAGGGGGCACAGTGAGTCAATCAGCCGACGGCGGGTCAGCCGACACCGAAACCACGGTGCTCGTCGTCGACGACCATCTGTCATTTGCCGAACTACTGGCGGCCGCCCTCGACAACGTTCCCGGCATGACCTGCGTGGGAACCGCAAGTTCTGCCTCGGAGGGCATCGGACGAGCCGCGGACCTGCGGCCGACGATCGTCGTGATGGACATCCAGATGCCAAGGCAGGACGGCCTTTCCGCCACGAGGCGCATCCGCGAAGTAGCTCCCGCCTCGGTCATCGCGGTGGTCACGGCGCACAGTGACCCCGAATGGATCTCCCGCGCCGCGCAGGCCGGTGCCTCGGCTTTCATTCCCAAGGATGGATCCCTCAAGGAAATGATCGACATCCTGCGGCGGATCGGGCCGGGCCGGATGCTGGTGGCGTCCTCCACCTTCAAAGGCCCGCCGACGCGGTCGGCCGTCCGGCCAACCCAGGACGTCCCGGCATTGACCCAGCGCGAATTGGACGTGCTGCGATATCTGGGAAAGGGCTTGCCGGCCAAGGGTATTGCCGATGTTCTCGGGATCACCCTGCACACCTGCCGCGGCTACTTGAAATCCCTGCACAGCAAGCTCGGTGTTCGGTCGCAATTGGAAGCTGTGATCAAAGCCCAGAACCTCGGCCTGATCGGCGCGCCGGATGAGCAGTGACCGTGACCTGCGCCGGGCGGAACGGGTTGGCGTCCGCCGCGAGCTGACCCTGATCTACGGCGTCGCCGCGGTCGCGCTGATCGTGGTGTCCATCGGCGCTCTGCTGGCGAGCCGTTCGGTGGCGCGCGCGCAGGCATTGCGTGATGCCGAACGGAGCACCGTTCGGCTCGCGGATTTGGTGGTGGGCCCGCACCTGGAGGGCGCCCTCAGCGGTGATGGCGAGCAGCGGGCGGAGTTGGATCGGGACATCGCGAACCGAATGGCCGACGGGTACCTGACCGAGATCACGATCTGGAACACGGACGGCACGGTGCTGTACTCCGACCGGGCCGACGAGATCGGGGAGCAGGTCGAGACACCGCCTGAGGTCACCGCCGCCATCAGCCGTGGCGAGATCAGCTCGGCGTTCGAGGATTCCCCCGAGGCCGCCGCAGAAACCCGGGACAGCGGCGGAGCGGGATACGTGGAGGTCTACGTTCCGTTCGACGTCCCCGGCCAGGAGCGGCTCGCCTTCGAGGCGTACTACGACTACGCCCGGGTCGACGAGACCGCGACAACCTTGTTCTGGTACCTGATCCCGCTCGTGCTGGTGCCGCTGGTGGTCCTGCAGTGCATTCAGGTGCCCATCGTCGGTTCGCTGGCACGCCGGGTTCGCCGCCACGAAGCCGAGCAGTCCCGGCTGCTGGAGCTGACGGTGTCCGTCTCGGAGAGGGAGCGCATCCGCATCGCGGCCGATCTGCACGACGGGCCGATCCAGGATCTCGCCGGGGCAGGGTATGCGCTCGAGTCGATCGAGCCGTCCGTGCCCGAGAAGCAAGCACCCCTGCTGCGAGCCATCCAGGACACCGTGCGCCGGGCCATCGAATCGCTGCGCTGGCTGATGGTCGACCTGTATCCGCCGGATCTTTCCGCAAGCCAGCTCACCGGGACGATCGCCAGGCTTGCGGAGCCGCTGCGCGAGGGCGGGATCGACGTCCGGATCACCGCCGGACCGCTGCCCGACGAGCTGGCCGAGGACGTGCTGACCACGCTCTACCGGGTCGCGAGGGAGACCCTGGCGAACGTCTCCGAACATGCCCTGGCCGACCAGGTGCGGATCGATCTCGGGGTCAGCGGGGCGGCCGGTGCTGACGGCCCGCAGACCGTCCACCTGGTGATCGTGGACAACGGCATCGGTCTGGACCCGGAGGACATCGACCGGCGGGCCGATGGTCACCTCGGATTGCGCCTGCTCAAGGATCGCGTGGAGAACTCCGGCGGGACCTGGAGCGTGACATCGGGAGCGGACGGTGGCGGGACCGCCGTCAGCGCCGTCCTCCCGCTGAGCGGCCGGGCGGATCGACGCGCCGCCCGCGCGCGGGACTCCGGCCCTCCGGCGCGATCGCCAAGCAGTGCACCTACACGCCGACGATGACCTGCACCAGCAATATCTTGGTGATCATGCCGATGGCAAAGAGCGCGGAGTACCCCGAGTTCACCCGCTCGTCCGGCACTCTCTCGGTGGCGTAGGCCAGGATCGCCGGCTGGCTGATGAACCCGGCGATCGCACCGGCAATCCGCGCCGGACCAGCGCCGAGGAACCGGGCCATCAGGATCACCATGGCGCAGGCCACCGCGGTCAGCACCGCGCCGAAGAGCAGGATCTTCAGCCCCTCCAGACTGAACGCCTGCGAGGAGAATGCCTGTCCCGAGGCCAGCCCGGTGGTGGCCAGGAAAAGCAGGAGACCGAGTTGACGGATCGTCAGGTTGGCCGAATTCGGCAGGCCCCAGACGATCGGCCCGGTTCGTTCGATGCGGCCCAGCGCCATGCCGACCAACAGCGGACCGGCAGCTGCTCCCAGGCTGAGCTTGAGGCCGCCGGGCAGTGGAATGGCGATCAGCCCGACCAGCAATCCGACGGTCAGCCCGATGCCAAGACTCAGCGCGTCGATCTGGCTGACCCGCCGCTCCGAATCCCCGAGATACTGATTGACCGCCTCCATCTGGCTGCGCGGCACGCAGACCCGGATCCGATCGCCCAGCTCCACCATCAGATTGTCGTGAGCCAGCAGATCGACGTCACCGCGCCGGACCCTGGTGACGATGCCGTGGAAACGCTCGGGGATTTCCAGCTCACCCACCGTATGCCCGGCGATATGCGGATTCGAAATCAGGATCCGGCGGAAATCGACTTTCGACCGGTCCTGCGCCAAATGCTCCGGAATCTTTTCGCCGAGGAATTCGAGCGCCTCTTTGCAGGGTTGGTCCGGACCGATGATCACCACCCGATCGCCGGGTTTGAATTCCTCGTCCATTGTCACGACACGAACCCGGTCATTGCGGGCAAGGTAGGAGAACCGAACGAGGTGCTCGGCGAATCCCGGCACTTCGCACATCTTGGCCGATCGCTTCACCTCGAGGGTGAAGTCGATCAGGGCCTGGCCGGTGATCGGCTCCGGGTCCTTCGGCGAGTTCCATCTCCGGCTCGCCAGGAACGCAACCGCGACAATGCTCATCACCACCCCGAGCGGATAGGTGATGGCGTATCCGACGGCGGGCTCCTGGGTACCGGTCTTGGCCGCTGCGGCGGCCAGGCTCGGCGTGCTGGTCAGCGCACCGGCGAACACGCCGCCGCGCAAACCGGAGGGCAGACCGGCCAGCGCGCCGCTGCCCATCACGAAGGCGGCGCAGACGCACAACACCAGCACCGATCCGAGCATGAGCGGCAGCTGCCTGCGGACGGACCGGAAGAACGCCGCACCGGACGCGATCCCGACGGTGTAGACGAACAGCGCGAGACCCAGGGACTGAACGTTGGAGTGGTTCTGCCCGAGCCGCGGGTCAAGCGCACCGACGAACAACCCGACGAACAGTGCACCGGCCGGACCCAGCTTCACCGGACCGAACGGGACGATTCCCAGCAGCGTTCCCAGGCTGACGACGACCATGATCGTCAGCAGCGGGCTGCTCGCCAGGATGTCCAGCATCGACGCGGCGCTACAACCCGAGGGACGCCGCGACCGCGCGGACTTCCTTTGCCGACTGGTGCAGCTGATCGAGCTCGCGTTGGGACAGCGGCACGTCGAGCACAGCGGCCACGCCGCGGGCGTTGACCACCGACGGCAGCGACAGGCACACGTCGGACAGCCCGAAATGCCCGTCCAGCAGCGAGGTCACCGGCAGCACGCCGTTCTCGTCACGGACGACGGCCTCGATCACCCTGGTGGCGGCCAAGCCGACCGCGTAATTGGTGGCGCCCTTCCCGCGGATGATCCGTTCCGCCGCATTGACCACCTCGCGGGCGATCTTGTCCTCCTTCGCCGTGTCGAGCTTGGTGCCACCCGGCATCGAGAAGCTCTGCAACGGAACGCCTCCGACCGACGCGGTGCTCCACAACGGGAACTCCGAGTCGCCGTGCTCGCCGGCGATGATCGCGTGCACGCTCTGCGGAGCCACACCGAAATGCCTGGCAATCAGATCGCGGAGCCGCGAGGAGTCCAGCACCGTGCCGCTGCCCAGTACCCGGTGGGCCGGCAGGCCGGAGAACTTCAGCGCAGCCAGCGTCAGCACATCCACGGGGTTGGTGACCATCACGATCACCGCGTCCGGGGCGACGTCCATCAGCTTGGGCATCAGGGCCCGGCAGATCCCGACGTTGGTGCCGGCCAGTTCGAGCCGGGTCTGGCCCGGCTTCTGCTTGGCACCGGCGGTGATAGCGATGACGTCGGCGCCCTCGCACACCGCGACGTCGTCCGAGCCGTGCACCTCGGCGCGTGGCACGAACTGCAGTCCGTGCCGGAGGTCGAGAACCTCGGCCTCCACCTTGTCGGCGTTCATGTCGTACAGCACCACATCGCGGGCAACACCCCGAATGAGGCTGGCATAGGCCAACGTGGCACCGACGGCTCCCGCTCCGACGATGGCCACCTTGCTCCGGCGAAGTCCGTAGTCAGTCATGCCAGCACCGTATCCATCTGCACGGATGGCGGCAGAGTCGAAAGTCACCCTTCACCTTCAGCACCGCCGCGATCCCCGAGGGCAGCTACGATACCACGGTGACCGAGGGACT
>JBBQJM010000010.1:0-18496 GCA_038325895.1 Mycobacteriales bacterium | reverse complement strand
GACGTGCTGGGCGTGCTGCGCGATTCCTACTGCCGCACCGTCGGTGTGGAGTACATGCACATCATGGATCCGGCGCAGCGGCGCTGGATCCAGCAGCGTGTCGAGGTCAAGCACGAGAAGCCGCCGGTGGAGGAGCAGAAGTACATCCTGGGCCGGCTGAACAGCGCCGAGGCGTTCGAGACGTTCCTGCAGACCAAGTACATCGGGCAGAAGCGGTTCTCGCTGGAAGGCGGGGAGACCGTCATCGCGCTGCTGGACGCGGCGCTGAACAAGGCGACGGAATACGGCATGGACGAGGTCGTCCTCGGCATGGCGCACCGCGGCCGGCTGAACGTGCTGGCCAACATCATCGGCAAGCCTTACTCGCAGATCTTCCGCGAGTTCGAGGGCAACATGGATCCGGGCCAGGCGCACGGTTCCGGTGACGTCAAGTACCACCTGGGCGCCGAGGGCAAGTACATCCGCCCGTTCGGCGAGGGCCAGGTCGACGTGACGCTGGTGGCCAACCCGTCGCACCTCGAGGTTGTCGACCCGGTGCTGGAGGGGGTGGCTCGCGCCAAGCAGGACATGCTGAACCTGGGCGAGCAGGGCTACACCGTGATGCCGATCGCGCTGCACGGCGACGCCGCTTTCGCCGGCCAGGGCGTGGTCGCCGAGACGTTGAACCTGTCCTTGTTGCGCGGGTACCGCACCGGCGGCACCATGCACGTGATCATCAACAACCAGGTCGGTTTCACCACCGCCCCGGAGGCCTCCCGGTCCAGTGAGTACTGCACCGACGTCGCCAAGATGATCCAGGCGCCGATCTTCCACGTGAACGGCGACGACCCGGAGGCCGCCGTCTGGGTCGCCCGGCTGGCCGTGGAATACCGGCAGACGTTCGGCCGCGACGTGGTCATCGACATGGTCTGCTACCGGCGCCGTGGTCACAACGAGGGTGACGACCCGTCGATGACGAACCCACTGATGTACCAGATCATCGACGGCAAGCGGTCCGTGCGACGGATCTACACCGAGGCCCTGATCGGCCGCGGCGACCTGTCCGGCGAGGACGCCGAAGAGGCGTTGCGCGACTACCACACCCAGTTGGAACGGGTCTTCAACGAGGTCCGCGACCTGGAGAAGTCTCCCCCAGCGCCGTCCCCGTCGGTGGAAGCAGAGCAGCCGATCCCGCCGAAGGTGGAAACCAAGATCAGTGAGGCCGTGCTGCAGCGGATCGCCGACTCGGCCGTGCAGTTTCCGCCCGGGTTCACCCCGCACCCGAGGGTCAAGACCGTGCTGGACCGGCGGGTCGAGATGTCCCGGAGCGGCGGGATCGACTGGTCGTTCGGCGAGTTGATCGCGCTCGGCTCGATCGCGATGGAGGGCCGGCTGGTCCGGCTGTCCGGGCAGGACACCCGACGCGGCACCTTTGTGCAGCGTCACTCGGTGCTGATCGATCACAAGACGGGAGCGGAATTCCTTCCGTTGCAACACCTGTCGGAGGAGCAGGCGCGGGTGCTCATCTACGACTCGGCGCTCTCGGAGTACGCGGCGCTCGGCTTCGAGTACGGCTACTCGGTGTCCAACCGCGAGGCGCTGGTGGTGTGGGAGGCGCAGTTCGGCGACTTCGTCAACGGCGCGCAGTCGGTGATCGACGAGTACCTGTCCTCCGGTGAGGCCAAATGGGGCCAGCAGTCCGGCGTCGTCCTGTTGCTTCCGCACGCGCACGAGGGGCAGGGCCCGGACCACACGTCCGGCCGGATCGAGCGGTTCCTGCTGCTGTGCGCGGAGGGCTCGATGACGGTGGCGGTGCCGTCCACCCCGGCGAACTACTTCCACCTGCTGCGCCGGCACGTGCTGGACGGCGTGCACCGCCCGATGGTCGTGTTCACGCCGAAGTCGATGCTGCGGAACAAGGCAGCCGTGTCGTCGGTGGCCGACTTCACCAACGGCAAGTTCGAGTCCGTGATCGCCGACCACACCGTGGATCCTGGCGATGTCCGGACTGTGCTGCTCACCAGCGGCAAGCTGTACTACGAGCTGGACAACTACCGCAAGGCGCACAACATCACCGACGTCGCGATCGTACGGCTCGAGCAGATCTACCCGGTACCGCGCCGGAAACTCTCCCACGTGCTGGAGGCCTACCCCGACGTCAGCGACATCCGCTGGGTTCAGGAGGAGCCGGCCAACCAGGGCTCCTGGACGTTCCTGGCCCTGGCGTTGCCGGAGATGATCCCCAGGCTGCACGGGATCAAGCGGGTGTCCCGGCGCGCGATGGCGGCGCCGTCGGCGGGGTCGGCGCGGGTTCACGAGGTGGAACAGGCGGCGGTCATCACCGCCGCGTTCGCGCACTGAGCTTGAGCGCGGTGCGGCGGCCCGCTACCGGCTCGCTGCCCCCACGCGGTGATCAGGGGGGCCGTGGCCAGCACCATTTGTCCGGTCGCGATGTTCGCCAGATGCTGGGCGATCTCCTTCTCGGCGGCCAGGCCGGCGGCCACCAGCCGGTCCCTGACCTGCAGCACGGTGGCGCGTTCGAGCGCGGCGCAGGCGGGACCGGTCATCGGGAAGTAGGCGTCAGCCGAGACGGCGCGGAGCCCAACCTCGCGGAGCAGACGGGGCAATGTACGACCGAGCCGGAGGTCGGCGCCGCGCTCGGCCAGCAGTGAGCGGAACCCGCGCCGCAGGTGATTGGCGAGTACCTCGGCGGGTCCCGATTCCTCCGGGCACAGCAACGGCTGTAACGCCGGGTCGGCGTCCTCCAGTACCAGCCAGCCTCCTGGCCGCAGCGCCGTGGCCATCGCCGCCACGGCCGCGTCGCGCAGCGGGACGTGGGTGAGCACGAGCCGGGCATGGACGAGGTCGAAGCGGCCGGGTGGTTGGTCCGCGGCGACGTCATGACGCATGACCTCGAAGCCCGGATGACCTGTCAGCCACCTGGTGTCGATGTCCGTGGCGAGGACGCGGCCGACGTGCCCGACCCGATCGGCCGGCCACGCCGGAAGGTCCGGCCCGCCCGCGCCGACCTCCCAGCAGTGCCAGCCCGCCCGCAGCCCGATCGCCGACAGGTGGCGGTGCGTCCACGGATCGAACAGCTCGGCCAACGCCCTGAACCGGATACCGGCCTCGGTCTGCGCGTTGTCCAGCAGGTACCCCTCGTCGGCCACGTTCATCGTGCCCGGCTGGGCAACCGAGTGGTGAGGCACACCCGATCGTCGGCATCGACCGCCACCGGACCGAGCACCTGGTCGTTCGACGGCCCGGGGCCGAAGAACCGGTCAGCTTCGCACCCGGGACGCCTGTCGGCCGGTGCGATACTGGCTCCGCCGACAAACGGGGTCGGCGCGACGGTGGCAAAGGACGGACACGATGACGGGCTCCTGGAGCAAATGGCTCAGGATTCCCAGCCTGGCCGAGCGGTTGCGCGCCCAGGGGGTGCGCGAGGACGTCATCGCGGCCGCGGAGCGGACGGCGTTCGGCAAGCAGACCGATCGGGCCCTCCCGGCGTTGAACGATGTCCTGACCAAGTCCGAAGGCGCCATCCAGCTGGTCGAAGGTCGCCACCACGGGGCCTACGGGCTGCTCGTTCTCACCTCGCGCCGATTGGTGTTCCTGCCCGCCGAATCGGCACGCGACGGCCAGACATTCATCGTGGAGCTTTCCGACGTGTTGACCGTCGACTCGCAGATCCATCGCGGCCTCGGGGTCGTCGAGGTGACCACCGGGTCCGGCCCGTTCATCGTGGACAAGATCCTGGGCAACCAGGCGGAGTCGATCACCACCGGGACCCGACAGGCGATGTCACCGCCGCCGGACGGGCCAGCAGCCCATCGCGACCCCTTGCAGCAGCTGGCGGAGTTGCGGGCGATGCACGACGCCGGACTCATCGGCGACGCCGAGTTCCACGCGCGCAAGCAGGACCTGTTCGGTCAGATCTGACGGCAGTCCTCGTTTGCCGGTACCGTTGACGGGTCAACTGTCACGTTCGGCACCGGAAGGGCAACGGTGCCTATCGAGGTCTTCTCCGACGTGGTTTGTCCGTGGTGCTACATCGGCAAGCGCCGCCTGGAGGAGGCACTCTCCCGGCTCGACCACGCCGATCAGGTGACGATCACCTACCGCTCGTTCCAGCTGGACCCGTCGATCCGGACACCCTGGGGACGGACGCAGTTACTGGCAGGCGGACGGGCCCGACTCGATCCCGGCCATCGCCGAAGTGGAGCCAGCCGGCTCTGCTGGCTGGGCCTGTGTGGGATAGATTTCTGAGCCATCCAAGGAAAGGGGGTCAGGTGGCGGCAACCCCGCAGGAGGTCTATCGGCGGTACCTGTGGGCCACGCTGACCCAGAATGCCGACGCGGTGGCCGAGATGTTCACTGTGGACGGCGTGTTCCAGGCGCCGCTCGTCCCGGCTGGCCAGGCATTCCCGCGACACCTGGAGGGACGCGAACAGATCCGCACGGGACTGGCCGAGTACTACCACCGGTGGGCCGGCGACCAACAGCAGGCGGGGTTGGCCGGCCTCACGGTGAACGAGGAGAAGTCCCGGTCGGTGGTGGTCGGTGGTGCACACGACCGCCGACTCCAACGTATTCGTGGTCGAGATTGACACCGCCTTCGAAGGCCCCGACGAGATCCGGATCGTGTCCCTTCTGAAGATCTTCCGCATGCGCGACGGGGAGATCGTCCTACTGCGCGACTATTTCCTGCCCGACCTCGTGACCTGACGTCAACACCGTCCGACTCCCGAACCCCGAGAACTCATCTGCAGGCTCGCAGTTCCGTGGGCCCCGCCGGTTCAGTTCTGGATGCGGTCTGTCAGCCCTGTGGCACGAGAGGCGACGATTGTGCCTTGCGCTGAGAGGGAACACCAAAGACATGAACGATGACAACGAGGTTCAGACGACAACGGTCGCGACCGCCGGCCAGGATCAAGCCCCCGACGTCGTGTCGGATCCTGCGAAGGACGACACCGAGGGCCAGGACTGGTCGGACGAGGGTGGAGCGACTCCCGCGGGTCCCTCGAGCAACGATGAATAGTCGGCCTGCTGAATGCTGCAACCGGATAACGTCCCGGCATGATGATGTGAGCGTGATGGTCTTGTCCGACGGGTGGCCAAAGGGGTGGATGTGATGACGGATCCAGGACCTGACGGTTCGGGTGTAGGTGCAGCGGATCGGGCCGGTGACCCGCAGGTGTCGCCTGGGACGGAGCGTGCCGAGGACCGAGACGCGAAGGGACTGCAGGATCACGGCGATTCCGCTGCTGATGCGACCGCGCAGGCGTGGGAGGCAGAGCGCGTCGCCCAGCAGCCGGACTTTTAGGCTCTCGCCGGCGATCAGGAACCGACCGCGAGCTTGCATTCGGCAGGCGGATCTTGATTGTCGGCACGGGGGCGCATGGTGCCATTGGTCTGGAACGGGTTTCGCTATCACGACGGTGCGGTGCGTGCTCCGCGGTAGGGCCGCCGCTCGACCCGGCTGAGTAGGAAACGTCTGAATCGGCGCACTTGGGATGGTGGCGATGGCTTCTTTGCACCTGTGAAGCAGGCGAGCCTGTTGAAGAGCCACTGCCCTTGTGACTCGGTGGATTGGACAGCCCCGCGCCGATTGTCCTACTTCACCGCTCCGCGCCGATCCCGGCCGGAATCCTCGTCGGCTATCTATCTATCCAGATCGGGACATTTGTCCCGGCCGTCCCGTATTGGTCCCGGTCGGTGCCTCATGACGCGGGACACGTCCTACCTCAATGCTTCTTGTGTCGGTCACCGGGCACCAAACCACAAGGAGCAGATCATGTCGAAGATTTTGGTACGGGTAGGTGGAGTAGCCGCCGTCATCGCGGCGCTGTTGATCATCGCGCAACAGCTCTGGACAGGGCTGGTAACCGATCCCGGTCCGGAGGAGTACTTGACGGACTCGATCATGTACTCCACCCAGTTGTTGCTCATGGTGTTCGGTGTCATCGGAATCGCACTTGCGCAACAGCGCGGGGCCGGCATCTTCGCGCAGATCGCCGCGCTGGTGGCCGTGCTGGGCTGCGTGTTGTGGTTCGGGGCCTCGTTGGTGGAGGTCACCTTGCTTCCGAGTCTGATGGCGGCCGGTTCGCCGCTGGTCGACAACCCGCCGGCGGGATTGGTCATCATGGGGTTGGCCAGTTTCGTCACGTTTGCGGTCGGCTCGCTGTTGCTCTCGGTGTCCATCATCGTGACCAAGGTGTTGCCCTGGCAGCCGGCTGCGGTACTCGGCGGCGGGATCGTCCTGGGATTGGCGCTGAGCAGCGTCATCCCGGGCGTCCTCGCCGTCTACGCGATCGGATTCGGTTGGCTGGGGGTGGCCTGCGTGCGGGGCGCGAACAGGACCGACGCCAAGGACGGGGACTCGGCGCATCGCGCTGGGACCCCGACGCCC
Source organism: Mycobacteriales bacterium (assembly GCA_038325895.1). Classification (GTDB taxonomy): domain Bacteria; phylum Actinomycetota; class Actinomycetes; order Mycobacteriales; family Nakamurellaceae; genus Nakamurella. The sequence goes on along the minus strand of JBBQJM010000010.1, from coordinate 12,105 downwards.
GCGGTCAATTGACCGGAGCGGGGGATAATCCCTCCATCGACCTCGCCGAAGAGACCACCATGCATATGGATGCGATCACTGCGGCCGGACGCCCCCCCGGGGCGTCCGGCTCGCGTTTCGGCGCCTTGACGTTCAGGCATGCGGGCCTTGGTGTCTGTTGCGGGCTGGTGGTCGTCATGCTGGCGGTGTCGGGTGCGGTGTTGCTGGCAGAGACCGGCGAGGCCGGGTCAACCACCAGGCTCGGTCCGGTTGCGCTGCTCAGCGGCCTGCTGGGTGCTCTTCTGATCGCCCTGCGACCAAGGAACCCGGTCGGCTGGTGCTTCTTCATCACGAGCACGATGTTCATGCTCGGGCTGGTCGCCGCGCAGTACGCGATTTACGGGCTGATCACCTCCCCCGGCTCCTTACCAGGGGCGGAATTTGCCTTGTGGTTGCAGATCTGGGTGTACGCACCGGCGCTGATCTTCTTCGCGGTGCTGATGCCCCTGTATTTCCCCGATGGCAGGCTGCCATCGTCGCGGTGGCGCCCGGTTGTCTGGTCGGCGCTGGTGCTGGTGGCCGTCACCGCGACCGTTGCCGCACTTACCCCCCGGGATGCTCATCTGCTCGATTCCGGCCTCAGTAATCCGTATGGCGTCGCAGCCGTTGGCGAACTGGGCGTGGTTGGTGCTTTTCTCCCTGGGCTGCTCTGGCTGTCGCTGGTGATCGCCGTGACGACCAGCCTCGTGCTGCGATTCCGCCGGGGCACGGCGGTCAAGCGCGCGCAGATCGCCTGGTTGGCTTTCGCGATGGTGCTCACCGCGGCGGTCTTCGTGCTCGACGCAGTGCTCGCAATATTGGCGCCACAGATCTACCCCGCGGTGTTTCCGTTCATTCAGATCGTGCCCGTCGCGGTGCCCATTGCCGCGACCATCGCAATCCTGCGTTACCGACTGTTCGACATCGACAGGCTGATCAACCGCACCCTGCTGTACGGCTTGCTGACCGCCTGCGTGATCGGCATCTATGTCGTCATCGTCGGTGGTATCGGCGCCGTCGTCGACGCCCAGCAAGGCGATGTCGGGCTGTCGCTGCTCGCCACTGGCGTTGTCGCGGTGAGCTTTGGCCCACTGCGAGATCGCCTGCAGCGCAGTATTGATCGCCTGGTTTACGGTGATCGGGCCGACCCGTACCGGACGTTGGCGATGTTGGGTCGGCGGTTGGAGGAGAGTCAGGCGTTGGATGCGGTACTTCCGACCGTCGCTGCGACGGTGGCGGATGCACTTCGGGTTCCTTATGCGGCGGTGCAGGTGTCTCGTGGCCCGGAGCCGGGGCCCGGCCGTTTTCAGACCGCGGCCGAGCATGGCTCGATGCCGGGTCCGGACGTGGCAACCCTGGAGGTCCCGCTGACTTATGGTGGCGAGCAGGTCGGCCGGTTGGTGCTGGCGGGGCGCGGTCGCTCGGTCGATCTGTCACCCGCAGATCGCCGGGTGTTGGCCGATCTCGGCCGGCAGATCGGGATTGCTGTTCAGGCCACCGAAGTCGAGCGGCAGGCGCGGGGACTGTCACTGGACCTGCAGCAGTCTCGGGAACGGCTGGTTCTGGCCCGGGAGGAGGAACGCCGCCGAATTGGCCGGGACCTGCACGACGGGCTGGGACCGCAACTGGCCGGGCTGACGATGACTCTCGAGGCGGCTCGTGACCTTGTCCGCACCGACCCCACCCGAGCGGAGGAGTTGCTCGGCGGGCTACTGGTTCAGGCCGACCTGGCGATCGAGGACGTGCGCCGGATTTCGCACCAACTCCGGCCGCCCGCGCTTGACGCGCTCGGTCTGGTGGGTGCCCTGCGCAGCCACGCGACGAGTCAACGGATTCCGGTTACGGTGCAGGCCCCGGCGTACCTGCCAGGCCTACCGGCCGGCGTGGAGGTGGCCGCGTACCGGATCGCGCTTGAGGCCGTGCACAACGTAGTGACCCATGCCGACGCGACTGCCTGCCGGGTGACCCTGCGAATCGACCGATCAGCCAAGGGCCGAGCGGCCGTACTCATCGAGGTGAACGACAACGGGGTCGGCATCCCCGCGGACATCGCACCCGGAATCGGGCTGGCGTCCATGGCCGAGCGCGCCGAGGAACTCGGCGGGACATTCGTCGTGGCAAAGGGCAACGACGGCGGGACACAGGTGCAGGCTCGGTTGCCGATACCGGTTCTCGACGAGTCGCCGCCCCTCGGAATGGAAGGCTGAACTATGGTGCCGATCTCGGTGCTGATCTGTGACGACCACGCACCGTTTCGGCGGGGTCTGCGTTCGTTGCTGGATACCAGCACGGAGATCCAGGTCGTCGCGGAGGCTGCCGACGGAGCCGAAGCGGTGGCCGTCGCGGTACGCACCCAGCCCGATGTCGTCTTGATGGACCTGACCATGCCTGGCGTCGGAGGCGTTCAGGCGACCCGGGACGTCCTCGCGGCCTGCCCGCACATCGGGGTGCTGGTCCTGAGCATGGTGTCCGACGACGACTCGGTGTTCGCCGCGATGCAGGCAGGGGCCCGCGGCTACATGCTCAAGGGCGCCAGGAAGGCCGAGATCGTCCGGGCCGTACGCGCGGTGGCCAGCGGCGAGGCGATCTTCGGCGCCGACATCGCCACGCGACTGATCGGTTACTTCGCTGCCGGTGCTCCGGTTCGGTCGCCGTTGTCACCGCCTGACGACGCTGTCGCGTTTCCCGAGTTGACCCCCCGCGAGGTGCAGATCCTGCGACTGGTCGCAGATCAGCTCACGAACCCCGAGATCGCGGGCCGGTTGGGGCTCACCGAAAAGACGGTGCGGAACAACGTTTCCGCCATCTTCACCAAGTTGCGGGTCGCGACCCGAGCGCAGGTGATTGTAGCGGCCCGCGAAGCTGGCATGCACCTCCCGTGATGCCCGCGACGGGAACTCGGTCCAGGATGTGGGTGTTCGGGCCGCTCATTCACCCTGATCTAAGGTCACTGGAGGCGTACACGGCGGCGGCACTCAGACTGGTTCAACGGAACTGGCCACTGCCGAACGAGCGGGCCGGGAGTTGACAACCGCGGCGCCATTTCGGGAGTCCGGATTTTCGACTGCTCATGCGGGCGCTGACCGCTCGCGGCAAAGTGCGGCATCATCTCCGGCGCGCAGGAAACCGCCCTGTTCACCGAGGTGCTGACCACCGCATGGGCCGACGCGCAACCACTGATCGCCGTCGGGTCCAATGTGGCGACTGGCGCCGACGACTCGTCCGCGGTGCACGGACAAGCGCTCGGCCTGGCAACGGGCGCGGCAGGGCTGAAGCGGCAGGGTTGGGACGTTCGGTCTGACGCGGTTTCGCCGCCGGCCAAACCATCGAAGGACGGACAGCGCACGCCCGTCGGATTCGTCGGTCGGGTGCACCCCCAGCGCGTCGTGCGGGACAGAGGTGGGTGCGATGATGAGATACGGCAACGGGGGTGGCTGGATGTGGGCGTTCGGTGGGGTGATCATGCTCGGGGTGCTGGTGCTGATCGTGGTCGCCGTATGGGCGATGATCACCGTCACGAAACGTCGCGACGGCCCGGTCGGCGGCGCACCTGTCGCCAACGTGGATCCGGCCGACAGCGCCTGGACCCGGCAGATCGTGGACGAGCGGTATGCCTCCGGCGAGTTGAGCACCGAGGACTACACCGGCACCGGGTGGCGCCCGCCCGGTTCGCGGAGGGCGCGACCGCTCGATCACAGACACCACGGCTCACGAACCCGCGCCGACACGGTGGAGCCCCACAAGGGTGCTAACTGTTTAGCAGGTCGATCTGCTAATCTGCTAATCTGCTAACAAGCGTTGCGATCGCGTCCGAGGCCGTTGGAAGCTCGTTGCACACGAGGTGAGGGGACCCATGAGCGCCGCTGAGAGACTGCGATCCGGAGCACCACGCCGCCGGGTGGTGATTGCCGATGACGATGCACTGATCCGAATGGATCTTGCCGAGATGCTCGTCGAGGAGGGCTTCGACGTGGTCGGCCAGGCAGGCGACGGCGAACTTGCCGCGGCGCTGGCCGTGGAACTGCGGCCCGACCTGGTCATCCTGGACGTGAAGATGCCCGGCAAGGACGGCATCGCGGTGGCCGCGGAGATCGCCGGTCAACAGATCGCACCGGTCATCATCCTGACGGCCTACTCCGACCGTGAGCTGATCCAGCGGGCCCTTGACGCCGGCGCGATGACCTATCTGGCCAAGCCCTTCTCGAGCGCGACCCTGCTGCCCGCCATGGAGTTGGCTGCCGCCCGCTGGGCCGAGACGGTCGAGTTGCGTGCCGCTGTCGCCGATGCGAACGAACGCCTGCTGGCTCGCAAGGTCATCGACCGGGCCAAGGGCGTGCTGATGACCCAGGCCAAGATGACCGAGCCGCAGGCGTTCCGATGGTTGCAGCGGACTGCGATGGACCGCAGGACTTCCTTGGACTCGGTGGCCAGAGACGTGATCGAGCGACCGCTGGCCAGCGCCAGTTGATCACCCGCCAGATGATCAACCGCCAGATGATCTCCGCAGGTCGCCCGGAGCTGTACGAGGGAAAGGACACCATCAGATGACTCTCCAGGAGACCCGAATCCAACAGGCACTGCGGGCCGTACCATCGGCAGGCTGGCTGGGCCGCCGCGATCGCGCTCTGCTCGTGCTCTCCCAGATGGCCGGACTGCCCAAGGAGGAAATCGCCACGCTGACGGCGGCCGACGTGGTCATCGCCGACGGGGTGGCCACCATCACAGCTCAGTCGGGTGTGATCCGTCTCGTAGCATCCGGCGACGGGATGATCTGCGGCCCGTGCGCGCTCGCCCGCTGGTTGCACGTGCTGAACCTGACGGCGGTCTACTCCGACCGCTGCGTGATCGACTCGGTGATTGCCCGGGCTGCGCCGCTGTCCACCAACTCCCCGCATCTGTGCGACGGCACGGCGGCGGCGTCCGACAGCACCGCCCAGCTCCTCCTGCTGCCGCCGATCGACCGCTGGGGACTGATCTCCGCGATCAGCGCACCGCGTCCCCCGCGGGACGGCCGCCCCTCCGCCGCTACCGCTCACGCCAAGCCCAGGCCGCACCGCACCCCCGGCGCCCGAAACACGCTGGGCCACTGACCCTCCAGCACCGCCCCGCCCTTCCGACCCACTGTGCTCGCCCCCAAAGGCGCGGATCAACTTCCCCGGCGCGGACGAACGTTGCGGTTGTGGGACTGGTGTGGCGGGAGTCGCCGACTTCAGCCGCGCGACCGCGGCCGATGAACCGTTCAGCCGCGCGACCGCCGATGAGCCTTTCATCACGTTACCGCGGCCGATGAGCCTTTCATCACGCGACCGCCGAATTGGGCCGCCAAGATCACTTCTTCTGTGACCATTCATTGACGCGCACAGAGTTTATGACGCCCGTTTCGTCTATACTCACATCAATGAGTTCTGTAATGTGCTCCAGGTCACCGAATAGCATATGAAGGGTAGGCTAATGCACCCCCGGATCGTGCAGGGCGGCATGGGCATCGGTGTGTCCGGCTGGAACCTGGCCCGGAAGGTGAGCCTCGCCGGCGAGCTGGGGACGATCTCGGGTGCCGGGATCTGGCTGGTCATGGCGCGTCGCCTCCAGGACGGCGATCAAGGCGGACATTATCGCCGGGCACTCGCGGAATTTCCCGATCAGGCAATGGCACAATCTATTGTCGACCGGTATTTCCTGCAGGACGGCCGACGCGACAAGAAGTACCGCGAAGTGCCGATCATGCGTTTGCGCCTGAAAAACGGCTCCCAGCAGGGGCCTCTTGCCGCGCATCTCGAGAATCTCATGGTGACCGCGGGCTTCGCCGAGGTATGGCTGGCCAAGGAAGGGCATCCTGGGGTCGTCGCCATCAATCTCCTGGAAAAGATCCAACTCAGCCTGCTGCCGATTCTGTATGGCGCGATGATTGCCGGCGTCGACTACGTGCTGATCGGTGCTGGTTTACCGGCCCAGATTCCCGAGACGCTTGACCTGCTCGCCCAGCACCAGCCGGCCCGTTATCTGATCACCGTGGAAGGTTCACAAAGCCACGACCAATTCGCGGCCACCTTCGACCCGACGCGGTTTTCGATCACCGCACCGTTGCACCGGCCGTTCTTCTTCCCGATCATCAGTATTTCCCTGGTGGCAACCATTCTCGACCGGCGCAAGGGTGGTCGAATCGACGGCTGGATCATCGAAGGCCCGACAGCCGGTGGGCACAATGCCCCGCCGCGGTCGAAGAAGATCGGCTCCGACGGCGAGCCGGAATACGGACCCAAGGACGAGGCCGATCTCGCGCAGATCAGCGCGCTGGGCTTACCCTTCTACCTGGCCGGCTCGTACGGTGGCCCCGAGGAATTGGCCAAGGCTCTCGAACTGGGTGCCGTCGGTATTCAGGTGGGCAGCATTTTCGCATTGAGTCGCGATGCCGGAATCCTTCCGGAAATCCGGAACGCCGTCCTGGACCAATGGCGTGACGGCGGTTTGACAGTGCGGACGAATCCGCGCAGCTCCCCCAGTGGTTACCCCTTCAAGGAAGTGGACCTGGCCGGCACGGTGACCGACGAGAATGTCGTTCGCCAGCTCATCTGCGATATCGGGGCGCTGCGGACCCCGTACCGCCAGGACAACGGATTACTGGGCTACCGGTGCCCGGCGGAACCGCTGGATGACTTTCTGACCAAAGGCGGCAAGATCGAGAAGACCGACGGCGCCCGGTGCGTGTGCAACAGCCTGTTCGCCACCACCGGGTGCGGCCAGGTCCGCCCCGACGGTTCCTGCGAACCGCCACTGGTGACGCTGGGCACCGATGTCCGCTTCCTGAATCACCTCGACCGGGACTACGGCGCGGAAGATGCCCTGGACTACCTGCGAACCCAGGTGTCGAACACCTCCTGACCGGGTCACGCCGACTCCGTTGGCGACACGTCCCCGCACACCATTCACGTCGGGACGCGATGCAGCCGAACGATCCGGCGCAATCTCAAAGCCGTCAATCGACCGGATTTCAGGACCCGCCGGTCTCCGAGGGAACGCCGTCGGGGTCGCCGAGCAGACTCACTCGCCGATCGGTCGCTGACGGCGAACGTCTCCTGTCGTTCCCTCGCCTGCGATCCGCGGTCCCGCCCAGGTCGGGGCCGGCGACGCGCAGTCGGCTCCAAGGCAGCGGCGATTCGCCGCTGGCTGCTCCCCGTTGCCCCCACCCCGACCAGCGCAGTGGCGAGTACGACCGTTGTTGCCAAGCCCGTGATGTCCGTCATGATCCTGCCTTTGGCACAGGATTGACCAATGTCGTAATGCCCAAGTTGCCCACGCACCTGATCAGCCGGTGGAGACCAACGGCACACCCGGGGAAGCCGGTCGACATGGTTCGCGAAGCCGAGCGGGTTCACGTAGCAGCGCGCGTAACGCGCCTAACGAAGCTGCACACCCATCGTCTATATCGAACATGTGTGCGACACTCTGACCATGGCCACGAAAATTGTGCCGTGTCGTGGGTGCGGCGCTCCCGCCACCGTGAACGTCCGCTCCCGACCGCGCGAGCACTACTGCTCGGAAGCATGCAGGCCTACCTGCGACTACCCGGGCTGCAGTACGCCGGTGCCCGGCCTGGGCGGCCGCTGCTGGACGCACCGCAGCTACGACGTACCCGGCTGATCGCCGCTCAACTGTGAACTATTCGAAGGTCGCCGTGTCGATGACGAACCGGTAGCGGACGTCACCCGCCACCACCCGGTCCCACGCCTCGTCGATCTGGTGACCGGCGATCACCTCGATCTCGGCACCGAGGTTGTGCTCGGCGCAGAAGTCGAGCATCTCCTGGGTCTGTCGGATGCCACCGATTCCCGAGCCGGCCCAGCTGCGCCGCTGCGAAAGCAGGGAAAACACCGGCACGGACATCGGATCGGCCGGTGCACCGACGTTGACCATGGTGCCGTTCAAGCGCAGCAACGAGAGGTACTTGTCCATCGGCAGCGTCGCCGACACGGTGTTGACGATCAGGTCGAAGGTGTTGGCCAGGTCGATGAAGGTCTGATCGTCGCTGGTGGCGAAGAAGTGGTCGGCGCCGAGCTTCAGTCCGTCGTCCTTCTTGGCCAGCGTCTGCGACAGCACGGTGACCTCGGCGCCCATCGCATGAGCGAGTTTGACGCCCATGTGGCCCAACCCGCCCAGACCGACGATGGCGACTCTGGTGCCCGGGCCCGCACCCCAGTGCTTCAGCGGCGAGTACAGGGTGATCCCCGCGCACAGCAGGGGTGCGGCCGCGTCCAAGCCGACGCCGTCCGGGACAGCCAGCACGAAGTCCTGATCGACGACCACATGCGTGCTGTAACCGCCCTCGGTGGGCCGGCCGTCCTTCCCGATCGCGTTGTACGTGCCGACGTTGCCCTGCAGGCAGTACTGCTCCTCGCCGGCCAGGCAGTTCTCGCACTCGCGGCACGAATCGACCATGCAGCCGACGCCGACCCGGTCCCCGACGCTGAACTTGTCGACGTCGGAACCGGTCTCCGCCACGGTGCCCGCGATCTCGTGCCCGGGCACCAGCGGGAAGATCGCGGTGCCCCATTCCTCCCGCCCGGTGTGGATGTCGGAGTGGCAGACACCGGCAAACGCGATCTTGATCAGCACGTCGTGCGGACCGAGATCACGGCGCTCGATGGTGGTCTTCTCGAACGGGGCCTTGGCGGCCGGGGTGGCATACGCGGTGACCGAAAGCATGCAGCGGTCAGCTCCTTCTGAGTAGGGGTTTCGACATACGGATGTGACGTGCGTATTCGGAATGCGATTCGGATGATGGGTTTCCGATCGGCTGCCGGCCCAAACACGCCCCTCGACGGCACCCCGGCACCCCGGCCTCGGGGACACGGCGGACCCGGCCGATTCCGCGCCGCTCGGCAGCCTGCGGCCGCTGTCTGCGCGCCGGTTCACTCCAGCCAGGGCAAGCCCAACACCGACGAAATCGTCCGCACCACGCCGTTCTCGCGGTTTGGGGGCGCAACGTACCGCGCCCGCTCGCGCAGCAGCGGGTGCGCGTTGTCCATGGCGAACGAGTAGTCGGCGGCGTCCATCATCTCCAGATCGTTCAGAAAGTCCCCGAACACCATCGTCTGAGCGGGCGTGATGTGGAACGCGTCCTGCAGGTGCTGGATCGCCCGGCCCTTGTTCGCGGTCAGGCTGGTGATGTCCACCCAGTGCGCACTGGACACCGTCACCAGGTGGGTCTCGTGGTAGTCGGCCAACCCCGGGGCGGTGGTGCGCTCGGCAGATCCGAAATCGAACACCGACACCTTGAGCACCTCGTCGTCGGAGACCGCGAGCAGATCGTCGACCACCTCGAGCCGGCTGTAGTACCGGTCGATCTCGGCGCGGAACCGCGGGTCCGTGCGCTCGATGTAGGCCGACCGTTTGCCGCAGACGACAGCGCCGGCGTCGACCCCTGCGGCCACCGACTCCCGCACGGTGGAGACCAAGCTGCGGGCGGCGGCCAGGTCCAGGCCGTCGGAGCTCACCTCGCGGCCCTGACGGACGACGTAGGTGCCGTTCTCGGCGATGAACACTATCTCGTCGGCGATGTCGGCAAAGCGTTCCCGCAGGTTGAAGTACTGCCGCCCGCTGGCCGGGCAGAACAGGATGCCGCGGCGGTTCAGCTCGTGCACCAGCGGCCAGAAGTGCTCGTGCAACTCGTTGTCGTCATCCAGCAGCGTGCCGTCCATGTCGGCGGCGATCAACCGGATGTCCGGACGGGGGTCGAAGGTCGGTATCTGCACGTCCGGATGATCCCACCCCCCGGAACCCAGACGACCGGTCAGCCCGCCAGGTGGTGATGCACCCAGACGTGCGGCTCGACGTACACCGCATCCTGACAATGCGGCCACCGCGCCGCACGTGGGCCCTGGCAGATCCCGGGCCTTGTGGCGGAAGCCAGCCGAACCGGGCGTCAGGCCACCCGGACCCCCCGCCGGAACACGGCATGGGTCATCGGTATCCCCGGCCGGTACGCGAGGTAGTCGTGGCTCGGCGCTTCCAGCACGTGCAGATCCGCCCTGGCCCCGACCCTCAGCACGCCGACATCGTCGCGGCGCAGCGCGCGTGCCCCGCCCGCGGTCGCCGCGTGGACAGCCTCGTCCGGGCTCAGCCCGCACAGCAGCACGCCGAGCGCCACCACCAGGTTCATCGACGATGTGTAGGACGAGCCGGGATTGCAGTTCGAGGCCAGGGCGATCCGTGCCCCTGCGTCGGCCAGCAACCGGCCCGGAGCGGCGGGCTGCTTGGTGGACAGATCGCAGGCCGGCAGCAGGGTGGCCACGGTGTCCGAGCCGACCAGTGCGCCGACGTCGTCCCGGGTCAGGTGCGTGCAGTGATCGACCGACGCGGCGCCCGCGTCGACCGCCACCCGCACGCCGAGGCCGGGACCGAGTTGGTTGCCGTGCACCCGCAAGCCAAGTCCCTTGCGGACCCCGGCCGCCAGCACGCGCCGGGACTGCACCCCGTCGAAAGCGCCCTCCTCGCAGAACACATCGATCCACCGGACCAGCGGAGCCACCGCGTCGAGCATCGGTCCGCAGACCAGATCCACGTATCCCTCCGGATCCTTTGCATACTCCGGCGGGACGACATGTGCTCCCAGAAAGGTGATCTCGTCGAATCCCGCGGCCTGGGCGGTCCTCGCGGACCGGATCTCGTCGGCGATCGTCAACCCGTAGCCGGTCTTGGTTTCGAAGCAGGTGGTACCGCCGGCGATCATCTCGGCCCGGTGCCGACGGGCGACGGCCAGCAACTGCGGGTCGTCCGCGGCCCTGGTCGACTCCACTGTCGAGACGATTCCGCCTGCACTGTAGGGCTTTCCGGACATCCTGGCGGAGAATTCGACGGACCGGTCGCCGGCGAACACCACATGCGAGTGCGAGTCCACCCAGCCCGGGAGCACCGCACGACCACCGACGTCAACCGAGGTGTCCGCGGCCGGCGCCGACGATGCGGGACCAATCCAACCGATGACGCCGTCGTCCAGGATCACCGAGGCACCACGCACCCGACCGATCAGCCCTGGACCGGCCGCCGGATCGTTCGTCACCAGCTCCGAGATGCCCTGTACCAGAACGGATTGCGAGTGCTTGACCGGTTCGGTCACATCCTCCCCCTCCGCGTGCTCGGACCCGTCCGGGATCACCGCCAGGCTCGCGCGATCGCGCCGGCCAGCAGCGGCCCCGGATCCCCGTATGTCACATGGTTCCCCGAGCGGGCCCGCACCACGCCACCGACCACCACGGTCCGGACATCGGGCGCCGAGGCGGACATCACCAGCTGCCCCTGGGCGCTGCCGGCGGTTCGGGCGCTGTCGGTGCGAATCGCCACCAGGTCCGCCGGCGCACCGACCGCCAGCCTGCCGCCCGGTGAGCCGATCGCCGCGTGCGATTCCCGGGTTGCCATGTCCAGCAACCTCGCCGGGGAGAACACCCCGCGCTCACCGGAGGAGAGCCGTTCGCCGTATTCGATCCCGCGCGCCTGCGCGAACGGATCCACGATGACGTGCTGGTCACCGCCGAGGGTGAGCCGAGCTCCGGCCAGGGCCAACGAGGCGACCGGTCCCAGGCCGTCCGCGAGGTCGGCCTCCGTCGTCGGGCAGATGACGGCGAAGCACCGGTTCCGGCCGATCGTGTCGATGTCGTCCCTGGTCAAGTGGGTGGCGTGGACCAGCGCCGTTGCCGGACCGAGGGCACCGGCCTCGGCGAGCAGTTGGGTCGGGGTGAGCCCGGTCGCGGCGAGCGCCGCCTGGTTCTCCGCATGCTGCTCGGACAGATGGGCGTGCAGCGGGCCACCCAGGGCGGCTTCGGCCACCACCGGGAGATCGCGCGCGGGGACGGCGCGGACGGAATGGGCGGCGACGCCCACCCGCAGGCCCAGCCGCGGGACCCGCCGGAGTTCCTCCACCCGCTCCCGCCAGTTCTGCACGGTGCCGTCGGAGAACCGCTGCTGGACCGCGGTCAGCCCGGTGCCGAAGCCGCCGGCCAGGTAGGCCACATCCAGCAGGGTCAGGTCGATCCCCGCCTGCTGCGCGGCGTCGGCCACTGCCAACCCCATCGCGTTCGGGTCGGCGTAGCGCTG
>JBBQJM010000009.1:0-18701 GCA_038325895.1 Mycobacteriales bacterium | reverse complement strand
CCCCGGAGGATCTGGTCGATCTCGACAAGCGCATGCGCAAGATCATCAAGGCTGGACAGCGCTTCTCCCGCCGGGTGGCAGCCTCGCCCGAGGCCGCCCGCGATGAACTGGCCGACCAGCCCTACAAGCTGGAACTGATCGACATCAAGAGCGACGTAGCCGACGGCGGGGCGGCGGATAGCGCTGAGGTCAGCGTCGAGGTCGGCGCCGGCGAGTTGACCATCTACGACAACCTGCACGCGCACACCGGCGAACGGATCTGGAGCGACCTGTGCCGTGGGCCGCACGTGCCGACCACTCGCTACATCCCGGCGTTCCAGTTGACCCGCACCGCCGCCGCGTACTGGCGGGGGAGTGAGAAGAACCCGCAGCTGCAGCGCATCTACGGCACCGCCTGGGAGTCATCCGAGGCTCTGGCGGAGCACCTGGAGTGGCTGGCCGAGGCCGAGCGGCGGGATCACCGCAGGATCGGCGCCGAGCTCGATCTGTTCTCCTTCCCAGAGGAGATCGGCTCCGGGCTGGCGGTTTTCCACCCCCGTGGCGGCATCATCCGCAAGGAGCTGGAGGACTACTCGCGGCAGCGTCACACCGAGGCCGGGTACTCCTTTGTGAATTCGCCGCACATCACCAAGGCCGACCTGTTCAACACCTCCGGCCACCTGGACTGGTACGCGGACGGGATGTTCCCCCCGCTGCACGTCGACGCGGAGTACGGCGAGGACGAGTCCGGGAACAGGGTGATTCGCAAACCCGGCCAGGACTACTACCTCAAGCCGATGAACTGCCCGTTCCACTGCTTGATCTTCCGGGCCAGGGGACGGTCGTACCGCGAACTGCCCCTGCGGTTCTTCGAGTTCGGCACCGTCTATCGGTACGAGAAGTCCGGCGTGGTGCACGGGTTGACCCGGGTGCGGGGGATGACCCAGGACGATGCGCACATCTTCTGCACCCGTGAACAGATGCGTGACGAGCTGGCCAGCCTGCTGCGTTTCGTGCTGGACCTGTTGGCCGACTACGGCCTGGACGACTTCTACCTGGAGATGTCCACGCGCAACGAGGAAAAGTATGTCGGCACCGACGAGCTGTGGTCGGAGGCGACCGCCACCCTCGAGGAGGTGGCCACCGCCTCCGGGTTGGATCTCGTCCCGGACCCGGGCGGCGCGGCCTTCTACGGACCCAAGATCTCCGTGCAGGCCAAGGACGCGCTCGGCCGGACCTGGCAGATGTCGACCATCCAACTGGACTTCAACACCGGCGAACGGTTCGGGCTCACCTACACCGGACCGGATGGTTCCCGGCACAGCCCGGTGATGATCCACCGAGCGCTGTTCGGCTCCATCGAGCGGTTCTTCGCGGTTCTGACCGAGCACTACGCCGGCGCGTTCCCGGCGTGGTTGTCGCCGGTGCAGGTGGTGGGGATCCCGGTCGCGGACGCGTTCGGCGACTATCTCGAGGGCATCGTCCAGAAGCTGCGGCGGCGCGGGATCCGCGCCGAGGCCGACCACTCCGACGACCGGATGCAGAAGAAGATCCGCAATCACACCACCGGGAAGGTGCCGTTCCTGCTGCTGGCCGGCCAGAAGGACGCGGACGCTGGGGCAACTTCATTCCGCTTCCGGGATGGCACCCAGATCAACGGCGTGCCGGCGGATCGTGCCGTCGACGCCATCGATCAGTGGATCGCCCGGCGGGCGAACTCGTCACCGACTGCGGAGAGTTTCGTCGACCTGCAACCGGCCGCCCTGGGGTCGACACCAAGCCCGGGCGCCAGCCCTGGCCCTGAAGGCAGCGGGGCGACAGGTGACTGACCCGGAGCTGGTGCCACAGGATGGGATCGGCGTCTCCGATCAGCTGGCCCGGCTGTGGACGCCGCATCGGATGGCCTACGTCACCGGCGGGTCGAGCACCGGATCCCGACCGGAGGGCACCGATGCCGGCATCTCTGAGCCCGGCGAGCCGGCCTGCCCGTTCTGCCGCATCCCGACGCTGCCCGATGCCGACGGGCTCATCGTCGCGCGCGGCCAGGGTGTGTACGCGGTGCTGAACCTGTTCCCGTACAACCCTGGTCACCTGATGGTCGTCCCGTACCGGCACATCGCCGACTACACCGAGCTGCGGGCCGATGAGCTCGCCGAGTTCAGCGACTTCACCCGCCGGGCGCTCGGGGTGGTCCGCTCGGTCAGTGCCCCGCACGGGTTCAACATCGGGATCAACGCGGGCTCGGCGGCCGGCGCCGGCATCGCTGCGCACCTGCACCAGCACCTGGTGCCCCGGTGGGGCGGCGACTCGAACTTCATGCCCGTCGTCGGCCAGACGAAGGTCCTCCCGCAACTGCTCGCCGACACTCGCCGACTTCTCGCGGAGGCCTGGTAGATCCACGTCGATGCTGATGCCGTGGGTGCGATGCTCGTGCTGCAGCACGGGGTCGGCGCCCGTGGCGTGAGCATCGTCAGGCGTGGACCCGGCTATCGTGGGAACCCGCCGATGCCTGCCGGCGCGGACGATCGCCGTCCGCCGACGACGAAACGGACCTTCATGCTGAACTCCCTGGCCCGGGCCTCGGTGTCCAAGGTGATGGACCCCATCGGAAAGGGCCTGCTCCGCGCGGGTCTGAGCCCCGATCTGGTCACGGTCATCGGCACGGTGGGGGTTGTCGCCGGTTCGGTCGCGCTGCTGGCCCCCGGCTACCTGTTCGCCGGGACCATGGTCGTCACGTTGTTCGTGCTGGCCGACCTTGTCGACGGAGCGATGGCAAGGGCGCGGGGCTACGGCACCGATTTCGGCGTCGTGCTGGACGCATCCTGCGACCGGATCGCCGACGGCGCGCTGTTCGGCGCCCTGACCTTCTACGCGTTCGCCTCCGATCAACGCCTGCTCGGCATCGCCGCGCTGATCTGCCTGGTCAGCGGGCAGGTCATCTCCTACGTCAAGGCCAGGGCCGATTCGGTGGGCCTGATCATCGGCGGCGCGCTCGCCGAACGGGCCGAGCGCAACGTCCTCGGGCTGGTCGGCGCCGGCCTGGCCGGGCTTGGCGTGCCGTACGCGCTGGACATCTGCCTGTGGATCCTGGCGGTGGCCGGCGTCGCCACCGTGGTGCAGCGACTGGTGCAGGTGCGCCGGGCCGCGGTGGCGGCCGCCGCGGACGACACCAGGAACCGCGGAACCGGACGGCCCGCGCTGTGAGTGAGCTGGCCGACCGGCTCGCCGACATCGGGTTCGCGGCCGGCTGGTCGCTGGTGAAGAACCTGCCGGAGCCGCTGGTGGACAGGGTCTTCCGTGCCGGGGCCGATGTCGCCACCCACCAGCGAGGGCCGGCGGTGGTGCAGTTCGCCCGCAACATCCGCCGGGTGCTGGGGGACCGCGCGACCCCGGCCCGGCTGTCGGAGGTGGTGCACGCCGGGATGCGTTCGTACGCGCGGTACTGGAAGGAGACGTTCCGGCTGCCGGCGATGGATCACGACGAGGTCTACCAGCGGTTGGTGCGTGGCACGCGCGGCCTGGAGCACATCGACGCCGCGCAGTCGGCGGGGCGCGGGACGGTGGTGGTGCTGCCGCATTCCGGCAATTGGGACGTCGCCGGGTTGATGGTGACCCGTCGCTGGGGCAACCTGACGACCGTGGTCGAACGGCTGAAGCCGGAATCGCTGTACGACAAGTTCGTCGCCTACCGGGAATCGCTCGGCATGGAGATCCTGCCGCTCACCGGCGGCGCGCCGCCGTCACAGGCGCTCAAGGAGCGGCTCCTGGCGGGCCGGGTCATCGCGTTGGTCGGTGACCGCGACTTGTCCGCCGGCGGCGTGCCGGTGACGTTCTTCGGGGAGGCCACCAGGATGCCCGCCGGGCCGGCGATGTTGGCGGCGCTGACCGGCGCCGACCTGTGCCCGGTGCACCTGAGCTTCACCGACGACGGCTGGCGGCAGGTGATCCATCCGCCGCTGCAATTGCCCGGCACCAGGCTGGCGCAGCAGGTACGCGAGGGCACCCAACTGCTCGCCGACGTCTTCGCCGGCGGTATCCGCGACTACCCGCAGGACTGGCACATGCTGCAGCCGTTGTGGCTGGCCGACCTCCCGCCCGGACGTGCGCGGTGAGGGTCGGTCTGGTCTGCCCGTATTCGTTCGACGTGCCCGGCGGTGTCCAGGCGCACGTCGCCGACCTGGCCCGCACCCTCATCGCGCTCGGCCACCACGTGTCGGTGCTCGCCCCGGGCGACGACTCCGAGGGGTCCACGGATTTCCCCGATTTCGTCGTCCCGTCCGGACGCAGCGTGCCGATTCCCTACAACGGCTCGGTGGCCCGCCTGTCGTTCGGACCGATGTCGTACACCAAGGTGCGGCGGTGGATCCGGGCCGGCCGGTTCGATGTGCTGCACGTGCACGAACCGGTCGCGCCGAGCCTGTCGTTCCTGGCGTTGATGGTCGCCGACGGCCCGATCGTCGCCACCTTCCACACCGCCAACCCGCGGTCCCGGATGCTCAATGCCTTCCAGGGTGTGCTGCAGCCGTTCATGGAGAAGATCACCGGTCGGATCGCGGTCAGCGAGCTGGCGCGTCAGGTCCAGGTCGAACACCTCGGCGGTGACGCGGTGATCATCCCGAACGGGGTCGATGTGCAATTCTTCGCCGGCGCCTCCCCGTTGCCCGGCTATCCGCGCGAGGGCGGCACGGTGGGCTTCATCGGCCGGTTCGACGAGCCGCGCAAGGGCATGGACGTGCTGCTGGATGCTGTGCGGTTGATGGTGCCCGACCGGCCGGGTCTGCAATTGCTGGTGGCTGGCAGCGGCGACGAGAAGGACCTGCGGGAGGCGGCCGGCCCGGAGCTGGCCGGGGCGCTGTCGTTCCTGGGCCGGGTCTCCGAGCCCGACAAGGCGTCGATGCTCAAGTCGCTGGACCTGTACTGCGCACCCAACACCGGCGGCGAGAGCTTCGGGATCATCCTCACCGAGGCGATGAGTGCGGGTACCCCGGTGGTGGCCAGCGATCTGGACGCGTTCCGTCGGGTGTTGGACGGTGGGATCGCCGGGGTGCTGACGCCGGTCGGTGACGTCCCGGCGCTGGCCCGGTCGCTGGGTGCGGTGCTGGACAACCCCGGTCGCCGGGCCGTGCTCTCGGCGCAGGGCCGGCGGGTGGTCGCCGCCTACGACTGGCCGGTCGTTGCGGCCACCGTCGTCAAGGTCTACGAGACCGTCATCGCCGCGGACCCGAGGCTGGTCGCCGAGGCAGATTGACGAGCTTGACCGGCGTTTGTCGGCCGTGTTTCGCGCCAGGATCCCGGCATGGGCGTTCCGGCGCACGCGGACAGACGTGGGACCCTGATCCGGTCGGGAGCGTCGGGTACCCGAGTCCGGATTGCGTTCGTTAGCGAGCGGTCGAGGGAGTGAGCATGACCACCGTCGTCGTCGTCATCATCGTCGTGCTGCTGCTGGTGGCCGCGTTGCGACTGTGGAGCACGGCCAACCGGATGGATCGCCTGCACGTCCGCGCCGACGCGGCCTGGGCAGCCCTCGAAGGAGCCCTGGCTCGCCGCATCGTGGCGACCCGCGCGGTCGCCGCGGCAGGCGGCCTGGAGCACGAACAGGCCGACGAGCTGCGACGGCTGGCAGACACCGCCGACAACGCAGACCGCCAGCACCGTGCGGACGCCGAGAACGACCTCGCCCGCGCGCTGAGCACCATGCCGTCGGTAACCACACCGGAACTTGCTGCCGAATTGGCCGACGCCGCCGAACGCGTGGTACTGGCGCGGCGGTTCTACAACGACGCGGTGCGCGACACCCGGGCGCTGCGCGCCGAATGGTTCACCAGGATGTTCGGGCTCGCCGGGCGGACGGCCTTGCCCGACTATTTCGAGATCGCCGAGTCCCCGGGTGTGCCGCTGCCGGTGCGGCGGACCGCGGCCAGGGTGGTGCTGCTCGACGAGTCGAATCGGATCCTGTTGTTGTCCGGAACGGACCCCGCGGTTGGCTCGCGCTGGTGGATCACCCCCGGTGGCGGCGTCGAGGTCGGCGAGGACCTCCCGCACGCCGCGGTCAGGGAACTTGCCGAGGAAACCGGCCTGCAGTTGGGCAGCGAGGAACTCGTCGGGCCGATCTGGCGGCGCACAGCCCGGTTCGTGTTCACCGGCATCGACTACGAGCAGACCGAGTTCTACTTCGCCGCGCGACCGCCGCGAGACATGCTGCGCGCCTATGACTCTGCCCAGGTTTCTGATTCGGTCAACGGCTCGGCGGCCAACGGTGCCGGCGCCGTCGCCGCTGCGGTGTCGAACGAACGGCATACCGAACTCGAACGCCGCACGCTGACCGGGCACCGCTGGTGGGCGGAGCAGGAGCTGTCGGACACCGACGAGGCCGTGTACCCGGTCGAGCTGGCGCACCGGGTGGACGAGGTACGGACGGCACTCGGCTCGCGGCTCGCGCCGGCATCGCCGCCGGACGTGCACTGACCGGTCTCGCCGAGACCGCGGGGCCCGCGTGCGATCCGACGACGGTGCCTGACGATTCCTGTGCCGCGACGGGTGATCGCGCCGGCGAGCGATACCGGCCTCGGTCCGGCGTCAGTGCGGCATGAGTCCGAGCACGCGTCACGAACCGACAGACAATCGGCGGGTCCGCCCTCTCACCGTTACCAACTGGCCTAGCGTGAGCGCGGACGTCGGGGGACGCGATTCGGGCTCAACCGGACGCGGCTGCCCGGGTGCGCGCAGTGCGGACCACCGACCGAGATGTCCCCAGGAGGAAGCGATGCGCATTGCTCGGCTGCTGAGCGTGCTGGCGGTGCCCGCACTGTTGCTGGCCGGCTGCTCGTCCGGCAACAACGAGGTCGCGCCGGCCAGCACGACGGCCAGCTCGTCCGCGCAGCCGTCACCGAGCCCGTCGCCGACTCCGCTGCCCACCCCCACCCCCACGCCCGAGCCACCGCCGGCACCGCTGCCCCCGCCACCGACCGACCCGCTGACCGGCGGTGCCGTGGTCACCGGACCGGCGATCGCTGCCAAGATCGACAACACCTCGGCGGGATTGCCCCAGTACGCCGTGTCCGAGGCGGACATCGTGTACGTCGAGCAGGTCGAGGGCGGCCTGACCAGACTGATGGCCGTTTACCACACCACGCTGCCGACCGATGTCGGCAACGTGCGCAGCGTCCGAACCACCGACGCAGAGCTGCTACCGGTGTTCGGTGTGCCCGCGCTGGTGTTCTCCGGCGGCGCCGGCGGGCCGATCGATGCGCTGGCTGCCACATCGGTGGTGCCCTTCTCCGGGGACGCCGGATCCCCCGGCTTCTTCCGATCGGATGCCTCCCGCGCGCCGTACAACCTGCATGCCAACCTGCAGACGGTCGCCGCCAACGCCAGCGGTCTGAGCCAGCCCAACAGCCCCGGGTTCGTCTTCGCCGCGGCCGACCCGCGGGTGGACGCCGGACCTGCCGCGACGTCCTTGGCCGTGCAGTTCCAGGCGGCCAGGACCGGCTTCGTCCTCACCGACGGCCGCTACCAGATGCTCCGGAACGGTGACCCGCAGACCGATGCGTCGGGTGCTCCGATCGTCACCGACAACGTGCTGTTCCAGGACGTCGACTTCGAGCCGGACGGCACTGTGGACTCCGTGGGCTCGCTCTCGTTCATCTCGCACAGCGTCGGCAACGGCACCTTCACCCTGTATCGCGACGGGCACGCGATCCCCGGGAGCTGGAACCGGCCGGCCGCCGATCAGCCGACCCAGTACCTGGACGGTGCCGGGCAGCCGGTGCCGTTCAAGCCCGGCAAGACCTGGGTGGCGCTGGTGCCGCCCGTGGCATCGACCGACGTCTCCTGACGGTGTGGCCGCCGCGGGCCTTATCCGGGCTCGATCAAGTGCTCGATACCGGCGGAATCGGTGACGAGCGTTCGCCGCGAATTCGCCCGCGTAGAATTCGGGCACGAGTGGGGCCGACGCGATGCTGCCCAGGCCCCCGGTCGCGTGCCGATCTGCCCGTGACCCACGCCCTTGACGAGGAGTCCGCCCCGTGTCCGCCCCTATTCTTCCCGAGCACGCCGCCACCACCGAGTCGCTGACGACCACCGGCACCGCAAGGGTCAAGCGCGGGATGGCCGAGATGCTCAAGGGCGGCGTGATCATGGACGTGGTCACCGTCGAGCAGGCCAAGATCGCCGAGGACGCCGGCGCGGTCGCGGTGATGGCCCTGGAGCGGGTGCCCGCCGACATCCGTGCCCAGGGCGGGGTGTCCCGGATGAGCGACCCGGACATGATCGACGGCATCATCGCCGCGGTGTCGATTCCGGTGATGGCCAAGGCCAGGATCGGGCATTTCGTCGAGGCCCAGGTGCTGCAGTCGCTGGGCGTCGACTACATCGACGAGTCCGAGGTGCTGACCCCGGCCGACTACGCCCACCACATCGACAAGTGGACCTTCACCGTGCCCTTCGTCTGCGGGGCCACGAATCTGGGCGAGGCGCTGCGCCGCATCACCGAGGGCGCGGCGATGATCAGGTCCAAGGGCGAGGCAGGCACCGGAGACGTGTCGAACGCGGTGACGCACATGCGCACCATCGGCGGCGAGATAAGGCGAATTCGGTCCCTCTCGCCGGACGAGTTGTACGCGGCCGCGAAGGAATTGCAGGCGCCCTACGACCTGGTCGCCGAGGTTGCTTCCCTGGGCAAGCTGCCGGTGGTGATGTTCACCGCCGGCGGGATCGCCACCCCCGCCGACGCGGCGATGATGATGCAGCTCGGCGCCGAAGGCGTGTTCGTCGGGTCCGGCATCTTCAAGTCCGGCAACCCGGCCGCTCGCGCCGAGGCGATCGTCAAGGCCACCACGTTCTACGACGATCCCGACGTCATCGCCAAGGTCTCCCGTGGGCTGGGGGAGGCCATGGTGGGCATCAACGTCGACGACATCCCGGTGCCGCACCGGCTGGCCGAGCGCGGCTGGTAGCGCACCACCTCGACTCAGCGTTGCTTGGGCGCTGGTGTGTTCGGGTCGTTGCCCTGGCTGTGGGTGCCGTGCTCGTGCTGCAGCATCGGGTCGGCGCCCACTGCGTGAGCATCGTCTGCGGCACTCTTCCTCGTTGCATGACGAATCACTGTTGTGTATCTGAGTACAGGGTCTAGACTCAGCACTGTGGTGGACAACGTCACGGGCGTGCTCGAGGTGCTGGGTGAGCGGTGGGCGCTGCTGGTCGTCCGGGAGGTGTCGTTGGGCCTGCGGCGCTTCGACGAGATCCAATCCGCGACCGGTGCACCCAGAACCGTGTTGTCCGATCGACTGCGCCGGCTCACTGCCGCGGGCATACTGGTCACTCGCAGCTATCAGGTGCCAGGGTCCCGGTCGCGCTTGGAGTACGCGTTGACGGATGCGGGCATCGACCTGCTGCCGGTGCTCTCGGCGCTGTCGGACTGGGGCGAGCGCCACCTCCCGCAAGGCGGGATACCCGAGATCGTCTACCGGCATCGCGGCTGCGGCGGTCGGGTCGGCGTCACCCTGCAGTGTGAATGCGGCGAACCGGCGGACCCCCATGGCCGGCTGATCGCCGAAGTCAATCGTTGAGCCGGCTCACCGCCGGATGTCAAGAGCCCGTCGTCCGTCTGCACATCACCTGTGATCACCGGCGATCACAGGTGATCGCCTGTGGTCGCCGAAACCCTGAGGGAGCAAGCCATGTCACTGACCACCACCACGGATGCCGCGTTCGCCGCTGACGTGCTCGACAGCCCGGTCCCGGTGTTGGTCGATTTCACCGCGACCTGGTGCCCGCCATGCGTGATGATCGCGCCCGTCCTCGATCGGATCGCCACCGACGAGGCCGGACGCCTCCGGGTGGTCTCGCTGGACGTCGACGCGCACCCGTCCACCGCCGCCAGGTACCAGGTGTTGGGCATGCCCACCCTCGCGCTGTTCATCGACGGCGAGGTCGCCGTGCGGTTCATGGGCGCCAAGCCGCGAGCCGCGATCATGGCGCTGCTGGAGCCACACCTGACGCCCGCCGTCCGGCCGCTGGGTGGCGCGGTGTCTACCTGAGCGGGGCTGTCCCGGACACCGAGCTCCAGCTGTCGGCTGCTCGGCCGGCCACCGCTCCCGTCGACTCGCCAGAATGCTGATCGGCTGCGGACTTCGAGGCCTGGACCAGGGCGGCACGTTCCACGGTCAGCAGGCTCTCGGCGTGATGCTCGGCGTGGTAGGCGGCGCCCCCACCGCGCAGGCCGAACAGCCGTTTGGACCACAGCAGCCAGATCACCGCGGCGATGTTGATGATCAGCGCCCCCACCCGCAGCACGGTGATCTTCTCCGTCACCTCGTAGATCTCCCACGGCAGGAAGACGCTGGTCGCCACCACCGTCAGGTATTCGCCCCAGCGCTTCATGTTCCACAACCCGTACGACTCCACCAGCTGCAAGCAGGCGTACGCGGCCACGCCGACCGTGATCCAGGTGATCGCGGTGGGGGACAGGTCGAACACCCGACTGATCCCGCGGACGATTCCTGAGTTGTCCAGATTCCAGCCGATCTGGTCGGCCAAGGGGTGAACCAGAGCGAGATCGGTGGTGAACGCGTCCTTCAGTTCTGCCTCCGAACCGCGGAACCGCACGAGGAGGTAGGCGACGAACAGCAGCACGATCCCGCGGATCACCCGCTCCGCGGCGAGCAACCGCATGATCGTGCGGTCGCGGAGCAGCTTGCCGCGCGGTACCTCTGGCGCGTCCTCTGCGGGTCCGGATCGCCGGGCCGGGCCGATGACGAAATCCCCGCACCGTAGGCAGCGCCACGCCTCGCCGGCCGGCGTCACCACCGCCAACCGGCCACGCAGGTCGGGTTCATCGGGTGCATAGGTCTCGTGACCATGGCGGCCACACGCCCGCAGACTCCAATCCACCCTGGAAGAGTAGCTGCGTGCCCGGTGGTCCGGTCGCCCGCTGGAGCCGCTCGACCGTCGTCAGTCAGGTCAGCCAGCCGGGCAGCGACGACCGCGCGCCCACCGCGGCCTGCCCGGCGACCGTGGCCAGCCGGGCTACCCCGGCGGCCAGCCGCTCCGGCGTGGTGGTGAACGGCAACCGCAGGTAGGACGCCATCGTGCCGTCCGGCCCGAACCGCGGACCGGGCACGATCCGCACTCCGACGGTCGGGGCCAGCAGCGCGAGATCGGTGGCGAAGGGGCCGGGCAACCGCACCCAGAGCGACGTCCCGCCCTGGGGATGCGTCGGCACCCAGTCCGGCAGGTCTCTGGCCAGCGCCGCTTGCAGCGCCGCCGCGCCAGTGGCCAGCCGGGACCGCTGCACCGACAGCGCCGGTTCGGGGTCGGCCAGCAGCTGCGCCACGACCAGCTGATCCAGGATCGGCCCAGCCATGTCGCCCAGCGCCCGAGCAGCGGCCAGCCGGTGCACCAAGGGTGCCGCGGCGCGGATCCAGCCCACCCGCAACCCGCCCCAGAACGACTTGGACACCGAGCCGAGGGACAGCACCCTTGTCCCCCCTGATTCGGTGTCGAACACCGCGACCGGCGGCGGAATCGGCGGCGTCCCGGGGAACGGCACATCCCGGAACGACTCGTCGACCAGCAGCAGGGTGCGCGCGGCCCGTGCGGCGGCGACCAGTTTCTCGCGGGTGTCGACGTCCATCAGCGCGCCGGTGGGGTTGTGGAAGTCGGGGATCAGGTAGCCGAGACGGGGCGCGGTCTGCCGCAGCGTTGCGGTGAAAAGGTCGGTGTCCCAGGCGCTTCCACTGTCCGTGTCGGCGGACGGATCGGCCAGACCGACCGGCGCGGGAATCCGCCGCTGCGCCCGCAACGCGTCCAGTGCCACCGGGTAGGTCGGGCATTCGATGAGCACTCGGTCGCCCGGAGCGGAGAGTTCGCCCATCACCAGAGTGAAGGCGTGCTGAGCGCCGGAGGTGACGAGGATCTGCTCGGCCGTGGTCGGCAGCCCGGCCGCCGAATACCGCGCCGCGATCGCGTCCCGGAGCACGGGCAGCCCGAAGGGTCGGTACCCGTCACCGCGCAGGTACCGGGGGAGTTCGGCGACGGCCGCAGCCACCGCGGCGACGAGCGGTCCCTGCGGCGCCGGCAGGCACGCGGTCGTCAGGTCGACCACGCCCATCTGCGCGGGGTCCCCGCCGTCACCGGCGTCGTGACCCCACCCGACGCCGTCCTGCCACCCGAAGATCCCGCCGGCTCCGAAGGAGGATCCCGGGGCCTCGCGCGCGGCAGGTCCGGGCGGCGCCGACGATCGGACGTCCCCGGACGGCAGCCGCAACCTGCTCCCCGACCCGCGCCGCGAGTCGAGCCAGCCCTGATCGCGCAACAGGGCGTACGCGGCGCCCACCGTCGTCCGGGACAGCGACAGGCCGGTCGCCAGGTCGCGTTCGCTGGGGAGGCCTGTGGCGACCGCGAGCCGGCCGTCGAGCACCGCGGAACGGATCCGATCGGCCAGCACCCGGTAGGTGGGCTGGCCGCTGACCGCCGGCGGCGGGCCGAGCCGCTTGGCCAGGGTGGCAGCGGAGATGCGGGTGGTCTCGCTCATACAGGCCACTTTCTCGCAATTGGTACTGGAAGTCCAGGCCAGTTGGCCGGAGAGTGAGGACCATGCGCCTGCTCGCCCCGATACCAGTCGATCGCCGTCCGCGGCGATTCGTCCAACTTCTGGCCGGACTGCTGCTCTACGGGGCGACCATGGGCATGATGGTCCGCGCTGTGCTCGGCCTTGACCCGTGGGATGTCTTCCACCAGGGCGTCACGGCCTGGATCAACCACTGGGTACCGCTGTCGTACGGGGCGGTGATCACCATCGTCTCGGTCGTGGTACTGCTGCTGTGGATCCCGTTGCGCCAGCGACCCGGCATCGGCACCATCGCCAACGCCGCGATCATCGGTTTCACCACCGACGCCACGCTGGCCGTGCTGCCCGCGTTCACCAACCTGCCGGCTCGGATCGCGCTGATGACGGCGGCGATCGTGGGCAATGCCGTCGCTGGAGCGCTGTACATCGGTGCCGGGCTGGGTCCCGGACCGCGCGACGGGCTGATGACCGGTCTGGTTGCCCGTGGCGTCGGTTCGATCCGGGTGGTGCGGACCACCATCGAGCTGGCGGTGCTGGCCATCGGATGGGTTCTCGGCGGCGTGGTCGGGGTTGGCACCGTGCTGTACGCCCTGGCGATCGGGCCGTTGCTGCACCTGCTGCTGCCCCGGCTGATGGTGAAATCGGCTGTGCCGCGGACGGTTGGCGCGGATCTGGTGCCCGAGGCTGTCGCCGCGGGCACGTCCGGCGACGTCCGCGGCGCCGTATCGGGAACCGCTGCCGACGGCGCGACCACCGGGCCGCCGCGCGCCGAGTTCCACGATCCCGTTGCCGTTGACCCCGGTCAGATCTGGGAGGACGGCGAGGGCCGGTGATCGCGTGACTCGAGCCTGCGATGGTCGCGCGGCCCGGCGATGGTCGAGCGCCCCGGCAAAAGCTCTTGCCAGGCATGGTTCACCCAGGGAAACCTGACCCTGGTGGGTCAGTGGCCTCATTCGGATCACCTCACCGTCAGGCTCGCGACGGTGGCCGACGCGGCGGCGCTCGGCGTCTGCCACACCGCCTGCTGGCGGCAGGCCTACCGCGGACTGCTCTCGCCGGAGTTGCTGGCCGCCCAGGACGATGCGGCGCGCGCCGACATGTGGCGCCGAGCGTTGTCGGACTCCACCGGACAGACCGTCGTCCTGGCCGAGATGGGTGACCGCATGGTCGGTCTCGCCGCCGCCGGGCTGACCAACGACGAGCAGCCAGTCCGGGACCTGGAACTCCATGCGCTCTATGTTCTGCGGTCGGTCTACGGGACCGGCGTCGGGCAAAGGCTTTTCGACGCCGCAATCGGCAGCGGGCCCTGTTCGTTGTGGGTGGCTGCGGCCAACGCGCACGCAATCGGCTTCTACCGACGGCAGGGATTCCAGCCGGACGGCGCCCGCC
The DNA here is from genome assembly GCA_038325895.1 of Mycobacteriales bacterium. GTDB lineage: Bacteria > Actinomycetota > Actinomycetes > Mycobacteriales > Nakamurellaceae > Nakamurella. The sequence continues at coordinate 4,765 of JBBQJM010000009.1, read as the reverse complement.
AGCGGATCGAGGAATGGGAAGGGTTGCCCATCATCCGGATGCTGCGCTAGGCGTCCGGGGCGCCCAAGGTCATCGTCCGCGTTCTGACCGTGTCCTGGACCGCCCGCACCCGCCCGCGCTTCCGGGTGATCACGTCTTGCGGCCTTCTCATGTTGCGGAACAACATCAGAAGGCCAAGGGCTTGATCTTCCTTGCCGAAACCGGATTGCTTCATCCCGCAGTGCGGCATCTGACTGATGATCGGGATGTGATCGTTGAGCCACACGCGTCCTGCCCGGATCTCGCCGGTGGCGGGCAGCGCCCGGTAGACATCGCGGGTCCAGGCCGAAGCGGCCAGGCCGTACGGCGGGTCGTTGGCCGTGTCGTTGGCCGGGTCGTTGGCCAGGTCGATGGCCTCGTCGTCAGTGTCGAACGGCATCACCGCAGGCACCGGCCCGAAGACCTCGTCGCGGACGATCTCGCTGGCCGGATCCGCGTCGGCCACCAGCGTCGGCCACCAGCGTCGGGCGGTAGTAGGAGCCAACGGCAAGGGCGCCACCGGGAATGCCGCCACCCGGCACCGGACGGCATTGTCGTTTGGGGTCCAAGGGCTTTACCGTCAGGCACACCAAAGGCGTCGGGCACGGGGTGTACGGAATCCTCGCCACCGCCGGGTCGACCAACATCATCATCACCGACAACATCGAGCAGGGCGCCACAGGCCCGATCGGCCCAGTCGGGACCGCTGGCATCTGGTGGGAGATCCGGCGACTGCCAACGCGCTGATCGCCAACAACCGGTCCGAGGGACTGCACCTGGGCATTTTCGTGCGCGAGTCCGTGGTGGCACCATTTCCAACAACACCGTGCGGGGCAACTGCATCGGCATTCTCGTCTTCGACGACTCGGCGACCGAGAAGCCCAGCACGGCAGGCAATGATCGGCGGCAATTGGTGTTGCTGGTGAATCGGTCCGTCGCCAGCAACGGGTATTGCATCGCCGGCCGCGACGGCAGCCAGCATGTGTCGGGTGTGGGCATGGCGATCGTCAACGCCGACAAGGTGCTGGTTTCGGCGAACACCATCACCGACAATCACCCGGTCGTTCCGCCGAGACAGGATCCCGTCAACCTCTTTCCGGCCGGCCTGGCGGTGCTGACGTTCCCGATGCCGCCCGGGCAGCCGGGTGTCGACCCCCGGCCGGCCGAAACGTGCGGGTGGTCGGCAACATCTTCACGAACAACCAGCCTGTCGACATCCAGCTGGTCTCCCAGGGTGCGGGCAACATTTTCACCCCGAACCTGTGCGGCACCAGCGATCGGGCGACGATTCCGGAAGAAGTAGTCCGACGCCGGTGAGGCGGTGGCCCACCCCTCTCGCCCTGGTCGCTCGGCCCCTGGTCGTTCAGGGTGGGGGCGCGCTGCCGGGGTGCCGGTCACCCGATCGGCCGGACTTCCCCGAATGGGCGGCCAGCACGATCCCGGTGATCACGGCGACCAGCACTCCACCGGCACCGGCGACGAGGAATGTGATGCGCGGCCCGGTCGCCCCCAGCAACATTCCGCCGAGCACGTACGACAGCCCGGCGGCGAGCCCGATCGCGCCGTAGAAGGTGGCGAACGTTCGGCCCTGCAACGCCCGCGGGACGCCGCGTTGGATGAACGTCGACGCCGCGACGTCCTGCGCGGCGATGCCCAGCCCGCGGATGGTCTGCAGCGCCAGCGCCACGATCACCGCCCCGGCCAGCCCGGTGAGCAGATTGCCCAGGCTCGTCACCGCGTACCCGACGACCAGCAGGACTGCCGTCGACCACACCGCCGCCAAACGGCTGACCAGCGCGTAGCCGACGATCAGGCCGAGGGCGGCACCCGCGTACAGCAGGCTTGCCGCGGACTGGCTGCCGCCGAGCGGACCGGTCGCCAGGAACACCAGTGCGACGTCGTCGACACCGTTGAACGCGACCACAGCGGCGAAACTGATGATCACCACGCGCAGCCCGACGGCGCGCCACACCTCGCGGAGCCCGCGTCCGGCGTGCCGCAGGAACGAGCCCTCCTCACCCAATTCCAGCGGGGTCGCCGGCAGGCTGGGTAACCCGATCAGCAGCACGGCGGAGAGCAGGAAGCTGCCCGCGTCGATCAGCAGCAATCCCCGGATGCCGACCAGCGGCAACAGCACCGCGGCCAGGACCGGGCCGAGCACCGCGACGCCGTTTTCGCCGAATCCGAGCGCCCCGTTCGCGGCCGGAAGGTGTTCGTCGGCAACCAGTGTCGGCACCGCGGCGCGGGAGGCGGGTTGGAAGATCTGAGCGAGCACGGCACGAATCGTGAACAGCGCCAACAGGATTGCCACCGCGGGCAGCCAGATTGCAATCACCGCGGTGGCCACCGCCTGCCCGACTTCGCAGATCACCATCAGCCGACGCAGTTCGATCCGGTCGGCCAGCACCCCGGTCAGCGGTGCCAGCAATGCCGGCAGCATGTCCCCGCACAGCAGTAGCAAGGTGACCGCGGCGACCCCGACGGTGGTCGACGCCAGGTGCAGCAGCAGCGCCACCAATCCGGTCGAACTGCCGACGAAGGAGATCGCGCGGGAGATCACCAGCAAACGCATCGGCGGGTTCGACCGGAACAGTTGCAGGCCGGTCATCTGCGGCAGCGCCGGCATGGGCGCACGGTGGGTGCAGCGACGCGGACTCCCATCGCCGATCACCTCCCGCGCGGGTCGCGCCCGGACCTGCTGTCCAGGGTCCAGCACCGCGGTCCGGTGGCCGACGGCGGGTCAGGGAACGAGAACAAGTTTTCGGTGGGGGATGGCGTTCGCAGATGTTCGCCGGACCGCCGTCGGCGCAGACCCGCGCGCGCATGAAGGTTGCGGTTGTGGGAATGGAGTGACGCGAGTCAACCAGTTCATCCGTGTCGTGGAAGTTGATCCGCGCGTTTGGGCCGATCACTCGGGGGTTGGGCCAATTGATCAGCCAGCGCGCGAATCTCCGCTCGCGCCTGAGAAGGCCGTCCCTGAGAAGGCCGTCCCTGAGAAGGCCGTCCCTGAGCAGGCCGTCCCTGAGCAGGCCATGGCGGGCCTGAGCAATGGACGGGCGGGCACCTCCAGCGCCCGCCCCCGTTCCGCCTCTACTCAATCCACCGGTCAATCCACCGGCCGACGTTCGGCCGGCGACCACCGGTTCGCCGTCAGAGCCTGCGGAGTTTCCAGATGTGGTCCATCGGCCAGCGCCGCGCCCAATCACGGGACCGCTCGCTGCGGTAGGAACTCCTCGCGTCGGCGGGGGGCCGAAGCTCGATGAGGTCCAGCAGTTGCAGACCATTCGCGGTGAACAGCCGGATCCAGTCGCCGTAGCCGAGCTGAAAGTCGATGACGCCCTCGATCTCCACGCCGCGCAGTCCGAAGTAGTCCCGCACCAAGGTCGGGCCGGGGTCCTCCTCGTCCGCACCCCAACACATGTCGGAGATCGGGGTGTTCATGGAGAAGACCAGGTCGCCACCCGGCCTGAGCAACCGAGCGGCCTCCGGAACGGTGCGGTAGGGGTCCGTGAAACCGAACGCGCCGTGGTCGGCGAACACGAGGTCGAAGCCGGCATCGGGCAGCGGCACGTCCTCGGCGCTGGCCTGCACCAGCGGGAAGTCGACGCCCGCCGGTGCCATCAGCCGGCGGGCGTGCTCTAGCTGGCGGTCGGAGAAATCCAGGCCAACACACCGCGCACCGCGGCGGGCCAGCGCGATCGACCACTGGCAGGCGCCGCAACCGAGTTCGAGCACGTCCTTGCCGGCCACGTCGGGCAGCGCGCGGACCTCGTCCTCGCCGATCTGCCAGACGCCCCAGGCCATCCGGTCGGGGCTGATGTGCCCGGCGTGCCGCGCCTGGTACTCCGCGCTGTAGCTGTCCCAGAAGGTCCGGTTCCGCGCAACGTGGTCGGTCATGGGCACGGATCGTACCGGTGCCGTCGCACGGGTAACCGGGGTTCAGCAGGCCACCGGCGCCGCCGCCATCCGTCCCCATTCCGCCCACGAGCCGTCGTAGACCCGCACGCCGTCCCGGCCGAGCAAGTAGGTCAGTGCGAACCACGCCGTCGCCGCCCGGCCGCCGATCGTGCAATAGGTGATCACCTCGGCGCCGTCCGGCAGGCCGGCCGGCGCGAATACCCGGCGCAACTCGTCTGTATCGCGAAAACGCCCGCCCTCATCCAGGACTCGCTCCGTGGTGAGATTCACAGCCGTCGGCACGTGACCGGCCCGGCCGCCGTCTTCCATCCCGCCCGACGGCCAGAACCGCTCGCCGGCGAATTCCAGATCGGAACGGACATCGAGCAGGGTCCGCTTCGGGTCGCCGATGGCGGCGGCGACCCGCCGGTGGTCCACGCGGATCCCCTCCTCCGGCTCCGACAGCGGGTAGCTGGTCGGGGCCGGCACGGTGACGTCGGCGGTCCACGGACGTCCGGCGTCGGCCCATGTTCCGCGTGAGGCGTCCAGGATCCGCACATCTCGGTGTCCGTGCAGCTTCAGCAGCCAGAAGGCCAGCGCCGGTGCGTAGCCGTAACAGACCACTGTCGACTCGGGTGCGATTCCCGAAGAGGAGAAAAGCCTTTCGATCGCGACAGCATCGACCGGCCGATAGTCGGTGTCCTTCAGATCCTGATAGACGTTCCACAACACGGCACCTGGGATGTGGCCCTGGCGGTAGGCGGTCGGGCTGACGTCTACCTCAACCACTCGCAGCGCCGGATCGTTGAGGTGGCGTTCGAGCCATTGCGGGGTCACCAGGACGGCGTCA
>JBBQJM010000008.1:0-19190 GCA_038325895.1 Mycobacteriales bacterium | reverse complement strand
GGTGGACCTGCGCGGCGTACACCAACCGCCCCACCCGTTCCAGGGTTTCCGCCAGCGTCAGCAGTTCCTTGTCAGCGATCTTCCAGAACGCGGTGCGGCGCAACTCCTCCACCCCAGCGCACACCGACCCCGCCACCGCGGTGGCGTGCTCGATGTCGCTGATCAGCTCCATGAATAGAACGTTAGACCACACCACCGACACTCCCCGAAAACCGACAAATCAGGCGTACGGTCGACGGCGCCGCCACCAGTCGCGCCGTCGAACGGCATGGAGATCGCCCGCGACGCCAACTGACGGCCGTCTCCGACGCATCACACCGCGCGACCGCGACCACCGCGCCGGACCTACCGCGCGACCGCGCCGGACCTACCGCGCGACCACGACCACCGCGCGACCACGACCACCGCGCGACCACGACCACCGCGCGACCACGACCACCGCGCGACCTTCGACCACCGCGCGACCTTCGACCACCGCGCCGGACCTACCGGGCGCCTTCGACCACCGCGCCGGACCAACCGCGCGACCTTCGACCACCGCGCCGGACCTACCGCGCGACCTTCGACCACCGCGCGACCTTCGACCACCGCGCGTCTGCAACTACCGGGCGCCCGCGACCACCGCGCGACGGCGCCTCCCGCGCGATCGCGCCTACCGGGCGACCGCAGCAACGGCGTCGGCGATGGGAGTGTCGCCGCCTACCAGGTCCAGGGACAGTCCCGCCGTTCCCGGCGCATCCAGGAGTGCCAGCAACACGGACGCGACATCCTCCCGGGGAATCGACCCGGGATCGGTGTGCTCGGCCAGCCGGACCTCGCCGGTCCCGGAATGGTCGGTCAGGGCTCCGGGCCGTAGCACTGTCCAGTCCACATCCCGGGAGCGAAGATCGTCGTCAGCAGCCTTCTTGGCGGTGAGGTAAGCGGCGAAAACCTCGTCGTGGTCGGGAGTCGGCCCGTCGTCGGCACCCATTGCCGACAGCATCAGGTAACGGCGTACCCCGGCGAGTTCCGCCGCGTCGGCCAGCAGCGCCGCGCCGCCGCGATCAACAGTGTCCTTGCGCGCGGCACCACTGCCGGGACCCGCGCCGGCCGCGAAGACCACCGCATCGGCGCCCTTCAGATGGGTGGCCAACTCGGCAGCAGTCCCCGACTCCAGGTCGAAGAGCACCGGATGAGCTCCGACAGCGATGAGATCGGCCTCGTCCTCCGGCTTGCGGATCAAGCCCGTCGGGCGCTCGTGTCTTTCGGCGATCAGCCGAGACAACCGCAGCGCGATCTTTCCGTGTCCTCCGGCGATGACAACCTTCATGGCGACCACCGTACGCAAACCGTCCCGACGGCAACAGGTGCAGACCCCGCTGCGCAGCAGGCGGCGGCTTGAAGCGGGTGGCGACTTGACGATCAGGTACTGCCAAACAGTTTGCTGAACTGTCGGCAGCGCCGGCACCACAAGAACCGGGCCCGCCGTCCGTCCGATGGCTATCCTGACCCGATGGATAGTCCTGCGTTCGGAGACCCGACGCCCGACATCCTGGGCACCGGTTACCAGGCGATGACCCTTGACCTGCCGGACGACGACGAGGGAGTGGTGCAGTCGACTCTGGTGCGATTCCGCGCGAATGCAGCGACCGCCCGCGCGGTCCTGTATGTCCACGGATTCGCCGACTATTTCTTCCAGACCGAGCTCGCGGAGTTCCACGCCGCGCGGGGTGAGGACTTCTACGCCATTGATCTGCACAAGTACGGCAGATCGTTGCGCCCGCATCAGACGCCATATCGGATGACCGATGTCACCGACTACTACACCGAACTCGACGCCACGCTCCGGTTCATCCTCGACGAGGGTCACGATCATCTGGTGATCAACGCCCACTCCACCGGCGGGTTGATCGTCCCGCTATGGCTGCACGACAGGCGTTTGCAGGGAGACGATCTCGATGCCCTCCACGGCATCGTGCTGAACAGCCCATTCCTGGAAATCCCGGCCAGCCGGGCCATCCGGACGATCGCCACCCAGCCGATCTACGCCGTGGCAAGGAGTCGGCCGCTCGCGGCGCTCCCGTCGCTCGGCCCGAGTTTCTACAACCAGAGCATCCATCGCAGCGCGCGCGGCGAATGGGATTTCATCGAGGAATGGAAGCCGGTCAACGGCGGTGTGATCAGGGCCGGCTGGCTGGCCGCCGCCCAACGAGCCATCGGCAGGGTGCAGGCAGGCCTGGGATTGCCCTATCCGATCCTGGTGCTGTGCTCACGCAGGACAATCCGTTCCAGAAAATGGACCGAGGACTTCTACGCGGGCGATTCCGTGCTGCACGCCGACGCGATCGCGAGATCGTCCATCCGGCTGGGCAGCCACGTCACCTGTATCCGTGTCGATCGTGGCATGCACGACCTGCTGCTGTCCGCTCCCGACGTGCGGCGACGGGTCTACGCCGAGATCGAACGCTGGATGAATGCCTACGCCGCGGCCGACGAAACAGTGGGCAAGAGCGCCGACTGAAAGCACAGCAAGGCTCATCACCGCGGCGTCACCACAGCACCGATCAGCTCAGCAACGCCGTGATCGCCACCAGCGCCGGAATGCACGCCACCGTGGTGGTGGACACCACGTCCCTGGCCAGCGGGACGGCGGTGCGATAACGCATCGCGTACACGAACACATTCTGCGCGGTCGGCAGCGCCGCGGTCATCGTGGCGGCCAGCAACGACACACCGTCGAGCCCGAACACCCAGCGCGCCAAAACGTACGCCACCACCGGCATCAGCACGATCTTGATCCCGACCACCAGCGCCAGGTCCGCTGCCCGGCCGCCACGGCCGGGGAGCGGGGCGCCCCGCAGCGACATCCCGAAAGCAATCAATGCGCCCGGCACGGCCATGTCGGCGATCAGCCCCAGCGGGCCGTCGATCACCTCCGGAATCGCCGTGCCGGTGGCCGCGAGCGCGATGCCCAGCACGGATCCCACGATCACCGGATTGCGCACCGGCTGGCTCAGCACTCGGCGCCAGGACGGTCTCCGGCCGGATTCCACCACGTCCAGCACGACGAACGCGATCGGCGCCAACACGGTGAGCTGATACAGCATCACCGGAATCACGTACTTCGCACTGCCGAAAACATAGACAGCCAAGGGTATTCCGAGATTCCCTGCGTTGACATAACAGGACGACAGGCCACCGATCACCACGGAACCAGCGTCCCGGTGCCACCACCAGCGGGAGACCGCGATGAAGACCACTGACGCAACGGTGGTGGCCAACGCGGTCACGGCGAGCCCACTGGACAACGCCGCCGCGATGGGCGCCTTTGCCAGCGTCTGCAGCAGCAGCGCCGGCGTCGCCACGAAGAACACCAGCCGGGACAGCACCTCTGGCGTTGCCGCGGGCAACAGATTGATCCGCGCCAGCAGGTACCCAACCCCGACCACCACGCCAATGGTGAACAGGCCCTGCAGAACCGGGAGCATCCGCCGCCGTCAGCTGATCAGCGCGATGGTGGCCCGCGCGATGGCCAATTCCTCGTTGGTCGGCACCACCATCACGGTCACCGGGGATCCGTCCGGCGAGATCACCCGCGGCTCGCCGGATCTCACTGCGTTACGCGCCGGATCGACCGCGATGCCGAGGGATTCGAGATCCTGCAGGATGCGGGCACGGACCACGGTGTCGTTCTCCCCCACTCCCGCGGTGAACGCGATGACGTCGGCACCGCCGAGCACTGCCAGATAGGCGCCGATGTACTTACGGACCCGGTGGCAGTACACGTCGAGCGCGATGGCCGCGTCAGGGTCGCCGGAGGCGATCAGCTCGTGCAGATCACGGAAGTCGGCGACGCCCGAAAGTCCGAGGATGCCCGATCGCCGGTTGAGCAGGTTGTCGATCTGGTCGGCGTCCAGGCCGCCGTTGCGCAGCAGGTGGAACACCACGCCCGGATCCACGTCGCCGCTGCGGGTGCCCATCACCAGTCCCTCGAGCGGTGTCAGCCCCATCGATGTCTCGACCGCGACGCCGCCGCGCACTGCTGAGGCCGAGGCGCCGTTGCCCAGATGCAGCACGATCTGTTTGAGATCACCCGGGTTGCGGCCGAGAACCGTTGGCACCACCTGGGAAACATACTGGTGCGAGATGCCGTGGAAACCGTAGCGGCGGATCTGGTTCTCCGCCGCCACCGTGCGGTCGATCGCGTACGTGGCCGCCGCGGCGGGCAGGTCACGGAAGAATGCCGTGTCGAAGACCGCCACCTGTGGGATACCCGGGAAGGCCACCCGCGCCTGCTCGATACCTCGCGCGTTGGCCGGATTATGCAGGGGTGCCAGCCGCGCAAAGGCCCAGATCTGTTGCAGCACATCATCATCGACGATCAGCGGGTCACCGAAGACGAGACCGCCGTGCACCACCCGATGGCCGACCGCGGCGAGCGCGTCACCGGCCAGCGGGCTGCCGGCGTCGTCGAACAACTGCCGCATGATCCGCAGGGCGCTGCCGTGATCGGGTATCGGCCCGACGAAACTCTCAACCCGGCCCTCGAATTTGTGTGTCGCCGATCCTTCGGCCTCGCCGATGCGCTCGATCAACCCAGTGGCCAGCGCGGTGCCGGCGGTCGCCGCGATGAGCTGGTACTTCATCGAGGAGGACCCGGAATTGATGACCAGCACGTTGTCGGTCACGACCGCGCCTCCCCCGCCGCGGTCGACGCCGGCCACCGCACTGCAGGGGAGCCCTGCGCCTGGATGGCGGTGATGGCCACGGTGTTGACGATATCCGCCACCAGCGCCCCCCGCGACAGGTCGTTGACCGGCTTGTTCAAACCCTGCAGAACCGGCCCGATGGCCACCGCGTTCGCGCTGCGCTGCACCGCCTTGTAGGTGTTGTTCCCGGTGTTCAGATCGGGGAAGATCAGCACGGTCGCCCGACCTGCCACAAATGAATTCGGCAGCTTGGTGGCCGCGACCTTCGGGTCCACGGCCGCGTCGTACTGGATCGGCCCTTCCACCAGCAGATCCGGCCGCTTCGCGTGCACGATATCTGTTGCCACCCTGACCTTTTCGACGTCAGCGCCGGCGCCGGAGCTGCCCGTCGAGTAGGACAGCAGGGCCACCCTCGGCTCGATCCCGAACTGCGCCGCGGTGCTCGCGGAGGAGATCGCGATGTCGGCCAGTTGGTCGGCCGTCGGGTCCGGATTGACCGCGCAATCGCCGTAGACGAGCACCCGATCCGACAGACACATCAGGAAGACGCTGGACACGATGGCCGTCTCCGGCGCGGTCTTGATGATCTCGAAGGCCGGGCGGATGGTGTGCGCGGTGGTGTGTACGGCGCCGCTGACCATCCCGTCGGCCATCCCCAAATGAACCATCATCGTGCCGAAATAGGAGACGTCACTGACGATCTCGGCGGCGCTCTCCTCCGACATACCCCGGTGCGCGCGCAACCTGGCGTATTCCTTGGCGAACCGGTCGACCAGCTCGGGGTCCTTAGGGGACAAGATGGTGGCCCCGGCGATGTCCACACCGACGGCCGACGCCTTGGCGCGCACCACGGATTCCTCGCCCAGCAGGGTGAGATCGGCGACGCCGAGCCGTAGCAAACTGTCCGCGGCCCGCAGGATCCGTTCGTCGTCACCCTCGGGGAGCACCACGTGCCGGCGGTCGGCCCTGGCGCGGGCGATCAGCCGGTACTGGAACATCAGCGGGGTGATCACCTCGGACTCGGCGACGTCGATGGCGTCAAGGATGGCCTCGCCGTCGACGGAGTCGGCGAACACCCGGAGCGCCGTCTCCAGCTTGACCCTGGACGCGGCGGTCAACGTTCCGTGCACCCGGGACAGCGCCGATGCCGTCTCGAAGGTTCCCCTCGGGGTGATCAGGATCGGCAGGTCCTGCTGAACCCCGTCGATGAGGTCGGCAACCGGCTCCGGTGGCATGTAGCCGCCGGTCAGCAGGATGGCGGAGAGTTGCGGGAACGTCCCCGATTGGTGCGCCAGGATCAGCGCCGGCAGCAGATCGGATCGATCTCCCGGCGCGATCACCGTGTAGTCCTCTTGCAGCCGGGTCAGCACGTTCGGCAGTGACATGGCGGCGACCAGCAGCCCCATCGATTCGCGCTGGAGCCATTCCCGGTTTCCTCTGACCAACTGCGCGCCGCACGCTCGCTGCAGGTCGGCAACCGTCGGGGCGATCAGCAGGGGTATTTCCGGGATCGCACCGACGGGCAGGCCGGTCTTGCTCAGCATCACCCGGACAGCATCGACGTCGTCCGGGTTCACCCGGTTCGCGATCACCGCGACCGGTTGGGCGTGTTCGGAGACCAACTCGCTGCAGGCCAGTTCGACCGTCGACGAGATGAGCTCGGGCGTTCGGTCCCGGCCGTGCACCACGAGCACCACGGGCGAACCAAGGTTGGCGGCGATGGTCGCGTTCGAATACCACTCGTTGCCGGTCATCACGTCGGTGTAGTCGCTGCCAACGACGACGACGGCGTCGTAGCGCGCGGTCAGGCCGCCGAAACGGTCGACGATCTTGGACAGCGCGGCGTCGAAATCGGCGTGCAGGGCGTGGTAGCTCACGCCGATGGTGCTGCTGTACGGCTGGTCGACGGCTGGATGGGACAGCAGCAGGTGCACGACCGGATCAGTCGTCTCCAGCGATTCGGTGATCGGGCGGAAAACCCCGACCCGCCCCACCCGGCGACTCAACAGATCCAGCAGGCCGTACGCGACCGACGACTTGCCCGACAGGCCCTCCGGCGACACGATGTAGACGCTCCGAGACATAGGTGAAGGCTAACCGGAGCCCGACCACTCACCGGCCGAGGACCGACGGAAAGGCGGCGGGAGAGATGTCGTCGGCGGTTGTGGTGCGGTCCGTACAGTCCACCAGATGACAGACGATTGGCCGCCGGGCGTGCCACCGGCGGTTCGCACGTCCGCGGTCGAGGGCGGTTACATCTGCAGCACGCAGCGCGCCGCCCTGACCGACGGCCGCGAGGTGATCATCAAACGCTGCCCGTATCCCGCGGACCAGGAGGCCGAGGGGCTCGAATCGCTACGCGCTGCAGGCGTTCCCACGCCGGCAGTCGTCGGGGTCGGCGCGCACGTGCTCGTTCTCGAGCTCGTCGGCGATTCCGGTGATACCGGCTCCGGGCGGCCGGATTGGGCCGCGCTGGGCCGGGCGATCGCTCGCCTGCACCGAAGCAGCAACGAGCGTTTCGGTTGGCATCAGGACAACTACGCGGGCCTGTTCACCCAGGACAATCGGTGGTGCACGGACTGGCCGACCTTCTACGCGCACCGCCGCGTGCTCTGGCATCTGACGCACGCCGAGGTCCCCGACCCGTTGCGGCGGCGCATCGAGCACGCGTGCACGGGCCCGCTGCCCGCCCTGCTGCGACAGCACCCCGAGGTGTCGCTGACCCACGGCGACCTATGGGCCGGCAATGTGATCGCCGGTCACTGGCTTGTCGACCCGGCCGTCAGCTACGCCGACCGCGAACTCGATCTTGCCTACATGCGGCTTTCACCGGACCTGCCACCGGAATTGTTCGACGCCTACGAGGCGGAATGGCCGATCGATCCCGGATTCGACGAGCGCAGACCGGCGCTGCAATTGCACAAACTCCTGGTCAACGTGCGGCATTTCGGTGCGCGCTTCCTGCCGCGGATCGAGGACACGCTGGACGGGTACGGCTGGTGACCAGCGGGCGGTGCGCCCCCCGCCACCAGGACGGATGACGACCGAATAGCGGAGAGCAGATGACAGTCACCAAAGGCATGGTTCAGGTACCGGGCGGAACGTTCACCATGGGCAGCGTGGACTTCTACCCCGAGGAACAACCCCTCCACGACGTCGAGGTCCATGACCTCTGGGTGGACGAGCACCCCGTCACCAACGCCCAATTCCGGCGGTTCATCCGGGACACCGGCCACGTCACCATCGCCGAACAGAAACCCGACCCGGCCGATTTCGCCGATGCGAATGCGGCTGACCTCGTTCCCGGATCCCAGGTCTTCGTCGGCAGCCCGGGTCCGGTGCCGCTCGATGACTGGACCCGGTGGTGGGCGTGGATCCCTGGGGCCAACTGGCGGCATCCCGAAGGGCCGGGCAGCACCTTGAACGGCCGTGATCTGCATCCCGTCGTGCACGTCGGATTCGAAGACGCCCGCGCCTACGCGGAGTGGGCCGCCAGATCACTGCCCACCGAGGCGGAATGGGAAAGGGCCGCTCGCGGCGGACTCCACCGGGCCACCTATCCGTGGGGCGACGGCTTCTCGCCCAAGGGCAGGATCATGGCCAACACCTGGCACGGCGATTTCCCGTACCAGAACCTGTCACCGCACGGCTTCACCCGGACGTCACCGGTGAAGCGGTTCCCTCCCAACGGATTCGGGCTGTTCGACGTCGTGGGCAATGTCTGGGAATGGACCGATACCGCGTGGACCGACGACCATGTACCGGAACAAGCGGAATTGACGCACGCGTGTTGCGGGCCGACCCCGCAAGCGCTCACCGAGTTCCACCGCCAGGTCACCAAAGGTGGCTCCCACCTGTGCGCTCCGTCGTACTGCCATCGCTACCGACCCGCCGCCCGGCAAGGACACAGCATCCGCAGCACCACCGGCCACCTCGGCTTTCGCTGCGTCATCCGTGACTGACAGCAAGCCCGACCCGCCGGTACACCCTGGCCTCCCACGGCAACAACGACAGCCGCGGTTGCGATGGCTCCGGAGCCGGCGCATTGGTCAGCAGCAGTTCGCTGATCTCCCATTCCCCGGCAAAGGGAATCTGGTCGGCGATCGCGGTCCGGCCCGAGACATTGCCCAGCACGAGCAGTTCCACGTCGTCCAGTCTGCGGGTGAAGGCATAGATCTGTTCGTGGTCCGCCAGTAGCATGGTGAAATCTCCGTACGCCACGGCCGGTTCACGGTGCCGCAGGTCGATCAGCGCGCGGTAGTGATGCCAGACTGAATCGGGGTCCGCGACCGCGGCGGCCGCGTTGATCTCGCGGTAATTCGGATTGGCGGGAATCCACGGCTCTCCGGTGGTGAAGCCGGCATGGGCGGAATTGTCCCACTGCACCGGGGTTCTGGCGTTGTCCCGGCCCATGGTCCGCAGACCGATCAGGACAGCATCCGGCGACTGGCCCGCCGCGACAGCCTCCGCGAAATGGTTGATCGATTCAATGTCGCGGAAATCGCCGATCTCCTCGAACGGGGCGTTCGTCATCGCCAGTTCCTCGCCCTGGTACACGTAGGGGGTCCCGCGATGCAGGTGCAGCAGCGTGCCCAGCAGCTTCGCCGATCGCACCCGGTACGCGCCGTCGTCGCCGAAACGGGACACCGCGCGCGGCTGGTCATGGTTGTTCCAGTACAGGCTGTTCCAGCCGACCTCGGCCAGGCCCGCCTGCCACCGGCCCAGCGACGCCTTGAGGTCGACCAACCGCAACGGCTTGACATCCCACTTGGACACGCCCTGATCCAGCGACACGTGCTCGAACTGGAACACCATGTCGACCTCCGCCCTGGTCGGGTCGGTGAACAGCCGGGCCTCCTCGACGGTGCAGCCCGGCATCTCGCCGACCGTCAGCAACTGGGCCTGCCGTCCGGCGAACACCTCGCGGTGCATCTCCTGCAGGTACTCGTGCAGCCGGGGACCGTTGATGTAGTACGGCGATCCGTCACCCCACTGGCCGATGTGCGGGTGGCCGTCCGGCAGGGAGGTGTCCTTGGAGATCATGTTGATGACGTCCATCCGGAAGCCGTCCACCCCGCGGTCCAGCCACCAGCGCATCATCTCGTAGACCGCCTGCCGGACCTCGGTGTTCTCCCAGTTGAGATCGGGTTGTTTGCGGGAGAACAGATGTAGGTAGTACTCGCCGGAGTCCTGGTCGTACTGCCAGACCGACCCGGAGAAGAACGAACCCCAGTTCGTGGGCTCGGCACCGGGGTCGCCCCCATGCATACCCTCGCGGGCCGGGCGCCACCAGTACCACTCGCGCTGGGGATTGTCCGCCGACGACTTCGACTCGACGAACCACGGGTGCTCGTCGGAGGTGTGGTTGACCACGAGGTCCATCACCAGCTTCATGCCGCGGCCGTGTACGGCCTGCAGCAGGGCATCGAAATCGGTGAGAGTGCCGAACACGGGCTCGATGTCCTGATAGTTGCTGATGTCATACCCCGCGTCGTCCTGGGGCGAGGGGTACACGGGGGACAGCCAGACGACGTCAACGCCCAGATCGGCCAGGTAGTCGACCTTGGCGGCGATCCCGCCCAGATCGCCGATCCCGTCGCCGTCGGAGTCGGCGAAGCTGCGCGGGTAGATCTGATAGACGACGGCGGACTTCCACCACTGCCGATCGGCCGCCGGCAGCTCCGAGGACTCGGTGGCCGGCGCCAGGATCTGGTCGCTGCTCATCGTCATTCCATTCTGGTGGGTCGGGCTGGTGGGCCGAGCTGCGGTGGACCGGGTTGTGTCCCCGGGAAAGTCACACCCTCGCTCTGTGATGCAACCGGCAGGCTTCCACATGTCGCCGGCTCGTGCATCGGGGGCGCAGGCGGGCAGGGCTCGTGTCTCGCTGCGCGCCCGCCGGATGCGGGATAGCGGGGCCGATCGACGCTGCCCGAATAGGGCACTTTGCGTACCGGATTGGGGACCGAAAGATTTGCCTCAGAGGGACTTTCGACATTCGCCCGTGATCAACCGAACACCTAGGGTGACAGTGACGGCAAATGGTACGGGTGGCCAATCCGGACCGCCTCGGATCCCAGGTGGTGCCGAAGGTCTGACCGGCCGCCGCCGTCTGGGGGCCATGATGCGAGAGCGACTGCTCAGCTTCGGTGCGCTGCTGACCTGCTACGCGGTAGCGGTTCTGATGGTGACCTACGGCGCCGGCCCGGTGGCGGCTCAGCCGGCACCCGCGTCCGTCCAACTGTCCGGCACGTACCAGTTGATCGTCGCGGACCCCGCACCCGTCCTGGGTGCTCCCCTCGCGCCCACCGAGCAGGGTTTCCTGATCGTCGGGGCGCGGGCCTACCGCCTGCACCTGCCGCCCAGCGCCCGGCCGCGCCCAGGCGCGCACATCACGGTGAGTGGAACGCTGACCGGGCCCGACATCACCGCGTCCGCGGTCAGTTCCGGTGTCACCGTCCAGGCGGCCCCGGCGGCCACCGGGACGACCAAGGTGCTGGTGATACTGGCCTCCTGGACGGCGCCCGATTCGGTCACCCAGGATTCAGCCGCCCGGCAGATGTTCACCGATTCCAGCAGCTGGTACTCCCAGGCGTCGTACGGCGCGCTGACCCAAACCGGCGCAGTGACCCCCTGGGTCAGCATCGCGGCCCCGGCCGGAAACAAGTGCTACGGCGACATGCACAACGAAATGGTCAACGCGAAATCCGCCGCGCTCGCACTGGGTTACAATTCAGCGGATTACGACCGCACCGTGCTGTATTTCCCGCACGACGCCGCGGCCAACTCGGACTGCTCCGGATATGCCGGGTGGGCGTCGGTCTCGGGTAACGAGATATGGTTGAACGGGTATATGGACCTTCGGGTCACCGTTCACGAACAGGGCCACAATTACGGTCTGCTGCACGCCAACACGTTGGCGTGCAGGGATGCCGGCTCGGGCGATGGAATCGCTCTGGCGGCCGTGGCCAATTGCGCCAGCACGGAATATGGCGACGATTACGACGCCATGGGGGGATCCGGCAACGTCAGCTCGTTCAGCGCCGGTGAAAAGAACCAGTTGTCCTGGCTGGGTGGTCACAAGGCGGCGCTCACACCGGGTGGCACCGTGACGATCGCGCCGATGGAAACCGCGGCCGCGGTCAATGCCGCCTATTTCAGGGTATCGGCGACCCGTACCTACTGGCTGGAATATCGGCAGCCCACCGGGATCGACACCCGCCTTCCGGCGTCAGCCACCAACGGTCTGCTGATCCACCTCGACGACAGCGCCTACCGACCCAAGTTCCAGCTGCTGGATCAGAAACCGGCCACCTACAGCAACTTCACCGACGCCACCCTCGGGGCCGGATCGAGCTGGACCACACCCGACGGGTACACCTTCACGGTGACCGCCGTCTCCCCGGCCGGCGTGACGGTTCGGCTGATCAGCGGTTCACCCACCACGGCCGGTGTCCCGACGGCGATCTCGGTGACCGGAAACGGCACCGCGGCGACCATCACATGGAGCCCGCCGGTGTCGGACGGCGGCTCGGCGATCACCGGCTACCGGGTGTCGCGTGACGGCATCGACGCCGCCGGAACCGGCTGCGCGCCAACGGTCGTCCCCGCGTCCACTGGATCATCCACCTTCCCGGCGCTGCGGCCCGGTTCCACGTACGCCTTGTCCGTGCGAGCCATCAATGCCGTCGGCGATGGCCCGGCGGCCTCGGCGAGCGTCACGATGCCGGCCATCGCGCCGGGCGTTCCGACGGGTGTCGCGACCCACATGACCGGGACCGGCACCGGCACCCTCACCTGGTCGCCACCCGCGTCCGATGGCGGCTCGGCCGTCACCGGCTACCGGGTGACCCGCAACGGTACGGATTCCACCGGTGCGGGGCCGACGTCGGCCCTGGTGGCCGCTGCCACCCGGTCGAGCACGTTCACCAACCTGCGCCCCGGCGTGAGCTACACGGTCTCCGTCCAGGCAGTCAATGCCGTCGGAGCCGGGCTGTCCGCGCCCGGCACGCTCACCGACCAGGTGGCGGGCGCCATAATGCCGGTGACGCCGACGCGCATCGCCGACTCCCGCACCGGCCTGCAGATCCCCGGCGCCGTCCCGGCACTGGGCACCGTCGACGTGCAGGTGACCGGGCGCGGCCCGATCCCGACCGTTGGCGTCGGTGCGGCCGTACTCACCGTCACCGCTGTGGCGCCGGCGGCCGCCGGCTACTTCACGGTGTGGCCCTCGCATACCCCGCTCACCGAAACGTCGAACCTGAACTTCGTTGCGGGACAGAACATCCCGAATACCGTGATCGTCCCTGTCAGCGACAAGGGTGCGGTCTCGGTGTTCAACGGAGCCCCCGGCGGTGTACAGGTGCTGGTCGACGTGACGGCGTACATCGCGGGCGGGACCGCGACGGCGGACGGGATGTTCGTGCCGGTCACGCCCTTGCGCGTCGCCGACTCACGCATCGGTCAGCAGATTCCCGGCGCGGTCCCCGCTCTCGGCACCGTCGAGGTCCAGCTCACCGACCGGGCGGGCGTCCCCGCCGATGCGGCCGCGGCCGTCCTCACCGTCACCGCGGTGAACCCGACCGCATCCGGCTTCGTCACCGTATGGCCTTCCGGGGTCGGACAGACATCAACGTCGAACCTGAACTTCGTTGCGGGACAGAACATCCCGAACGCGGTCGTCGTTCGGCTCGGCTCGGGGGTCGGGACAGCCGGAAAGATCCGTCTCTACAACGGCTCCGCCGGATCGGTCCACCTCCTGGTTGATGTTTCCGGCTACCTGCGGGGTGGAACGCCATCGATGGCGGGTGCGGTGGTGGCGGTCAACCCGACCCGGATCGCGGATTCCCGCATCCCGTTCACGCTGGCCGGAGCGCTGAGCGGATTGGGCACCGCCCAACTGCAGATCAGCGGCCAAGGCCCCGTGCCGGCGACCGGTGTTGCCGCGGTCGTGCTGAACGTCACGGCCGTCACCCCGACCACTGCCGGCTACCTGACCGTCTGGCCATCCGGCATCCCCAGAACCGACACCTCGAACCTGAACTTCCAGGCAGGACAGACGATCGCGAGCACAGTCGTCGTGCCTGTGGGCTCGATCGACGCTGTCGGCGCCGCCGGGAAGATCAGCATCTTCAACGGGTCTCCCGGCACGGTGCAGGTGGTGGTGGATGTCGCCGGCTACATCCTGTTCGGCGGCGCCGAAGCCGCGTGACCGCCGAGCGACGTCGTCTTTTCATCCGAGCCGGGTGAGGGGCGGCCACCCGACCGGCAGTTACCGTGGGCGCACAGCCTTCACAACCCCAGCAGGAGAGGAACTCCCATGCCCAAGGTCGAGATCAAGCGGAAGTCGCGGCTGACCCGCCAGGAGGTGTCCGAGCGGTTGATCGCCCTGGGCAAAGCCTTGGCCGATGGCTCGGAGATCGAATTGAGTTCGGGCGGCGACTCCATCGAACTGGCGGTCGGCGACTCTATCGAGTGGGAACTGGAAATCGAAATCGACGGAGACGAAACCGAACTCGAGATCGAGCTGAAGTGGAAGGACAACCCGGAGAGCGGCGATGTGGCGGGCGGCGCTGCGGCGGCGGATTCGGACGCACCGTCGGACAGTGACTCCGCTGACGACACCGCTGACGACACCGCTGACGATTCCGACTCGACCGCGCTCGAGGTGATCGCGATCGAGGAACTGGAGGTCGCTGCCGAACTCGAAGAGGACGCGGAGACCAGGCTCGAGATCGCCGCCGAACTCGAGCAGCAGGCCGCCGCCGAGCTGATCGTGGCCGCGGCGCTGCAGGACGACGCCGAGATCGAGCTGGAAACGGCCGAACTCCTCGACGCCGAGACCCTCGTCGAGGACGACGACCCTGCGGCGGAGGGCGAGGCCGCAGCGGGCGGCGCCCCGGCGAAGTAGGTCAGTCGGCCAGCACACCCGCGGCGCCTTGGCACCCCTTGGCGGCGCGGCACCAGGGCGCAACCGAGCCGACCCAGAGCCTGTGCCAAACGCGTGACAGCGCCGTGTCAGTGCCGTGTCAGTGCCGTGTGCGAGATATCTCAGCCCACGGACGCACGATCTCCTCGAGAACCACCACTCAAGGAGATCGCTCATGACACACACCATCGAAGCCGAAGGGCTCACCAAGCGCTTCGGAACCACCCAGGCCCTGGACGGGGTCGACCTGGCCGCCGCCGAGGGCACGGTGCTGGGCGTCCTCGGCCCCAACGGCGCCGGCAAGACCACCGCCGTTCGCATCCTGGCCACCCTGCTGCGGCCCGATTCCGGCCGCGCCACCGTGGACGGGTACGACGTCGTCAGGGAGGCATCGAAGGTGCGCCGCGTCGTCGGGCTCACCGGGCAATACGCTTCGGTCGACGAGGACCTGACCGAACACAGAACCTGGTGATGATCGGCCAGCTGCTGAACCTGTCCACCCGCGACGCCCGCTCCCGGTCCGCCGAACTGCTCGAATGGTTCGACCTGTCCGAGGCCGCCGGACGGGTGGCCAAGGCCTACTCGGGCGGGATGCGGCGCCGCCTGGACCTGGCGGCCAGTCTCGTCGGCCGCCCGCGGGTCATCTTCCTGGATGAGCCGACGACGGGACTCGACCCGGCCAAACGCGAGGACATGTGGGACGTGGTGCGCAGGCTGGTCACCGACGGGTCCACCGTCCTGCTCACCACGCAGTACCTTGACGAGGCGGATGCGCTCGCCGACCAGATCACCGTCATCGACCGCGGCCGGGTCATCGCGAACAACACCCCGGAGGGACTCAAGCGCACCATCGGCGGCCAGCGGATCCGGGTGAAGCCGACCGAGAAGTACCGGCTGGACGACGTGCGCCGCATCCTCGCCGCGATCGCCCCGCAGGCGGACCAGGTGACCGGCCGGGACGAGATCACTGTCCCGGTCGACGGCGAGCGGGCGCTGGCCGCCACGGTAGCGGCGCTGACCGCGGAAGGCATTGCGGTTACCGAGCTCTCGCTGCACCTGCCGAGCCTGGACGAGGTCTTCCTGACCCTGACCGGCCAGCACATCGACCAACGCCCCTCCCCCGGCGGAACTACCGAGCCCAGCCCGGATACCACACCCACCAGCGAGAAGGTCGAGGCAGCAGCATGAGTCAGGCACCTAGCGCAACGGCGGCCGCTCCGGCCCCGGCCCGGCATCGCCGACCGGCCCCCGCCGCGTCGACGACCACATCATCAGCGGGCGGCTACCATCGGTACGTCCTCGCGCTCGCCAAACGCAGTCTGATCAAGACCTGGCGGACACCGGAGGCGCTGATCGACGTCACCCTGCAACCGATCATCTTCCTCGTCCTGTTCACCTACATCTTCGGCGGCGCGATCGGCGGGACCTCCCAGGACTACCTGCAGTTCCTGTTGCCCGGTCTGCTCGGACAGTCCATCGCGATGGCAGGGGTGGCGTTGGGTCAGAACCTCAACGCCGACATCGAGAAGGGCGTCTTCGACCGGTTCCGGTCGCTGCCGATTGGTCGAACGGTGCCATTGGTCGGCGCGGTGATCGCGGACATCGGCCGGTACCTGATCCTGTGTGTCGTCACCCTCGGGTTCGGCATGCTGATCGGCTTCCGTATCGAGACCAACCCGATGGCGGCCACCGCCGCGATCGGGATCTCCATCGCCTTCGCGCTGTGCTTCTGCTGGATCTCGGTCTTCGTCGGGATGACGGTGCGGACCTCCGGGGCCGTGCAGGGCGTGATGTTCCTGATCGTGTTGCCGTTGTCGTTCGCCAGCAACACCTTTGTCAACCCGGACACCATGCCGAGCTGGTTGCAGACCTTCGTCAAGGTCAATCCGATCTCCCAACTGGTCACCACCGTGCGAGGGTTGATGATCGGCGGACCTGTGGCCGAAAGCCTGATGTGGACTCTGGTCTGGATGGCGATCCTGTTGATCGTCTTCGTACCGCTGGCGTTGCGCGGGTACCGGCGCCACGCCTGACCGGAACCGCCACCCGAAAGACGACCGGGCCCATCCCTCTCGAGGGATGGGCCCGGTCTGTTGTGGTGATCCGCCCTGCGGTCAGCCGGTGTCAGACGGTGTCAGATCAGACGGCAACGACTTCGTTCCGATCGGCGGCGGTCGCGGCCTTCTCGTGCGGGTTCTTGCCACGGTGCTGACCGATCATCACGGCCCCTGCACCCAGCACCGCCCAACCGAGCAGCACCCACACCGGGAACGCCACCGTCGCCTCGGGGAAGTACGCGGCGGTCCGCAGCAGGGTGCCGCCGGCACCGGTGGGCAGCCACTGGCCGACCTCGCCCCACGGGCCGGGCAGCAGCCGCGGCGAGGTGGCGATCCCGGACAGCGGGTTCCCGACGATCACCAGCAGCAGCGCGCCGACACCCACCCCGGCGGCGCCCATCAGCCGGGCGAGACCGGCCACCACGAGTCCCGACGTCGCCACCGCAAGGCTGATCGCGGACGCCTCGGCCAGGTAGTTCCCGCCCGAGACACCCAGCCAAGCAAGCACTCCGGCGAAGCTGAGCCCGATCGCCACCGCTCCGCCGACCACGGTGACCAGCACAGTCCACCGGGCACGCAGGGACAGCGCGGCGGCAGCCCCCAGCACCAGCCCGGCGATGATCATCGGCAGGGAACCGGCGGCCAGGCCGACACCGTGCGCGTCACCCTGCGGTACCGGGACGACGTCGACGACCGCCGGGCCGGCGCCGGGAGCGCCGGACAGCTCCACCGCCGCGGCGTTCAGTGCCTGGGCGATGGCCGGCGAACCGGCGCTGGCGGTGAACACCGTCGACCCGTTCGACCCGATGACGATGGCGCCGTCGGCCGTACGCTCCTGCAGCGCGGTGCGGGCCGCGGCCTCGTCGCCGACCACGGTGACCTCGAACGCGTCGGCGCCGCCGGCCTGGGCGAGGGCACCGGTGATCTGCTGTACGGCGGGTGCCGGTCCGGCGACGGCCAACCGCACGCCGTTCGGCCCGGAGTGGACGGCAATACTCACGAACAGCGCGAGAATCAGCGACAGCCCTGCGGTCAATCCCAGCACCATGGCGAGCGCACGGGCCGGCTCGCCCGGCCGCGGGTGCCTGCGCGCGGGGGCCGCTGAATCGGATCGAGGGGTGGACCCCGGGGTGGACACCCGCGTGGGCTCGGGGGTGGATCCGTGCGTCTCGCGAGGCGCATCTGACACGGTCATGACGGCTACCTTCCTTCCAAGAAGGATCGTTCGTTTTCCTGTGATGAGGATGCACCCAGCGCGTTCGTTCGTCAAGAACGAATATTCGGTTTACTATGGCGGCGTGCCCAAGGTCTCCGATGCCCACCGCGAGCAACGTCGGGAACAGATCCTCATCGCTGCGTGGAAGTGCTTCGCGCGTAACGGCTTTCACAGCACCTCGATGGCGGACGTGATCGCCGAGGCCGGGCTCTCGGCCGGCGCCGTCTACCTGTACTTCAAGTCCAAGGAGGAAATCATCCTGGCAGTGGCCGGCCAGGTGTTCGGCGGCATCTCCGGCCGGCTGGCGCAATGGTCCCAGCAGGAACCGCCGCCCAGCCCTGCCGACGTGGTCGGCTTCCTGATCCAGCAACCCGTGCTCGCCCGGGCGGAGGCACCTGGCGATCTCTTCCCGCTACTGCTGGCGGTGTGGGGCGAGGCCACCCGCAACCCCGTATTGGCCGACCTCGCAGACGAGATCATGGCGGCGCTGCGTCAGCAGATCACCAGGCTGTTCGAACGCTGGGAGAGCACCGGGCGGAACCTGGCGATTCCGGCGGGCGATCTCGCCCCGGTGGTCGTTTCGCTCGTGCAGGGGTTCGTCACGCAGCAGGCGTTGGTCGGCACGCCGTCACCCGAGACCTACCGGCAGGCCGTCGTCGACCTGTTCGACGCTGCCGGCCTCGGCCCCGTGCCGACGGATCGCTGACCGCAAGCGCTCCGGGGCGAGCGCGGCAACCGCTCTGGCCGCCGCGAGACCCTTTCCCTCGGAATACTTCTCGGCGAACTTCTCACCCAGCACTTGCCGCAGGTCACCGGTCACCCGCGATACCGCCGGGTCGGTCATGTCGTCGGAGCCGCGCACCCGCGCCGCAGCGCCCAGCATGATCGCCCCGGTCTCGGCCTCACCCAGCGCCCGCGCGAGGGCCGCCATGCCCACCCCCGCGACCGCGGCGATGGGCATGTCCTTGGTGGCCACAGCAGCCGGGTAGGACATGCGCAGATCGGTTGCGGCCGCGACGATGTCGCCGGAGCGTGCGGCGATGTACCCGGTCGCCGAACGGACAAGCGCCACGACGTGCTCCCGCATGGGGTCGTCGCCGGTCGGCCCGGCGATCCTGGAGCGCAAATCGGCGCACAGCGCAAGGGCGGCGTCCGGGTCGCCGGAAAACCACATCGTCATCACCAGCACGCCGTCGGCGAACAGCGCCCGCTCGGTGAATTGAGGTTGGCCCGCCATCTGATCATTGGCGATCTGCACATAGGCCTTCGCGCCGTCGAAGTCGCCGATTCTGGACGCAAGTGAG
>JBBQJM010000007.1:0-19331 GCA_038325895.1 Mycobacteriales bacterium | reverse complement strand
GATCCCCAGCGGCGCGTGTCACACTGTGCAGGGGGAACGACCGGGAAGGCCGATGACCAGCACCAGTCCGACCCTGATCATCTCCGTTCAGCGCGCGTTGCACCTGTTGGACTCGGTCGGCAGGCGGCAGCGACCGGTGTCGGCCAAGGCGCTGGCCCGCGAAGCCGGGCTGGCTCTGCCCACCACCTATCACCTGCTCCGCACCCTGGTGCATGAGGGCTATTTGGCCCGCGAGGACGGTGGCTACGTGCTCGGTCACCGGGTCGGCGGCCTCGGCAAGCACGGGGACCTGCCTACCTGGCGCACCCGGCCGGCGCTGACCGAGTTGATGAAGGAGCTGTCCGGCGCGACCTACCTGGCGGTGTACCGGGACGGCGAGATCGAACTGGTCGACGTGGTGGACAGTCCCGTCTACCCGCGTACCGACCTCTGGGTGGGATTGCAGTACTCCGGCCACGCGACCGCATTGGGCAAGGCCATCCTCACGGTCCTCCCCGAGGACCTGCGTGAGGACTATCTGGCCCGCCACGAGCTGGCTGATCTCACGCCCATGACGGTCACCGACCCCCGCGAATTGCGGCGCCAGCTCGCTTCCGAGCAGGGCACCGCACTGGATTCAGGGGAGTACCAGCTGGGCGTCACCTGCGTCAGCGCGGCGGTCCGGACCGCGCACGGTGCCGCCGCGGTGGCTGTGTCCGCGCCGATGGACCGACAGCGTTCGCTGCTCGAATCGATGGATGTTCTCCGTCGGTGTGCGAACCGCGTGGGGCTGGCGCTCGCCACGCCCTGAATCCCTTTCGGCCCGTTGACTTCTGGCGCCGTATCGGTAGCTGCATCCTCGGCGTCCCGGGCCCCGTCGCCGATGGTGCGCCGTCGACGCCGTGCGCAATGGTCCCCGATGGCGCCGCCGTCCAACCGGATAGAGCACAGCAATTCCGTCCGCGCGTGAGTCGGCAAAATATCCTCTTCCGAGAGGCTATTCACAGGTATAGCCTGCTGTTCGAGAACGCAGTTCGCTATACACCGGAGTAGGCCCTGACATGAGACCAGGCGGCGGCGACGGCCGGCACGCCTACGAAGACCTGACGGCGCGTGCGCGGATCAGGGACGCCGCGTTGTGGCATTTCGCCGAGGAGGGATTCGGCCGGGCGACCATCAGGGACATCGCGGCGACGGCCGGAGTGTCGCCTGGCCTGGTCCGTCATCACTTCGGCTCCAAGGAGGGCCTGCGCGACGCCTGTGACGACGCTGTCGCGCAAGCCCTGCGCGCGGTCAACGACGAGGCGTTGGAAGGGAGCCAACGGGGCGACCTGAGCGACGCCGCGATCTCCCGGAGGGCGCTGGGCCCGTACCAGAACTACATCTCGCGCGCCCTGGTCGACGGATCGCCGTCGGTCGCCCTGCTCTTCGACGACCTGGTGTCGATGACCGAGCAGTGGCTGATCCGGGCTGACGACGACCGGGTCGATCCACCGATGGGGGATCGCCGGACCCGCGCTGCGCTGATCATCGCGATGACCTTGGGCATACCACTGCTGCACACGCACATTTCGCGAGCGGCCGGTACCGACATCCGCAACGGCGAGGGCGAGCGGCGGGTGGCCATGGCGCTCCTGGACCTCTATGCGCACCCGTTGGTGACACCCGAGCTGGCGGCGACAGCGCGAGCCGCCTACGAGTCATTACCGCCGACACCACCGACACCGCCGAGTCCCAACGACGCCGCGTCCTCCGCCGGCCACCGCACGACGCCGTCAGCCGGCAGCACCAAGTCGCACCCGACCCACAGAACATCGAAGGAGAACCCTGATGGGTGATGCCATTTCCGTCTCCGGCCTGGTCAAGAACTTCGGCCCGACCAGGGCGCTGGACGGGCTCGACCTGGTCGTCCGCACCGGCGAGGTGCACGGCTTCCTCGGTCCCAATGGGGCCGGCAAGACGACCACCATCCGGATCCTGCTCGGGCTCATGCGGGCTGATGCCGGCACCGCGATGCTGCTCGGCGGCGATCCCTGGGCGGACGCCACGCCGCTGCACCGCCGGCTTGCTTACGTACCCGGTGACGTCACCCTGTGGCCCAGCCTGTCCGGCGGGGAGGTGATCGACCTGCTGGGTCGGATGCGCGGCGGCCTCGACAAACAGCGACGCGTCGACCTGCTGCGGCGATTCGATCTCGACCCGAGAAAGAAGGGCCGCGCCTATTCCAAGGGCAACCGGCAGAAGGTCGCGCTGATTGCCGCGCTGGCCTCGGATGTCGAGTTGTTGCTGCTCGACGAGCCGACCTCCGGCCTGGACCCGTTGATGGAGGCCGTTTTTCGTGAGGTGATCGGCGAGGAGGTGCGCCGGGGCGACCGCACCGTGCTGCTGTCCAGCCACATCCTGTCCGAGGTCGAGGCGCTCTGCGATCGGGTCACCATCGTTCGGGAGGGCCGCTCGGTGGAGACCGGCAGCCTGGCCGAGCTCCGCCATCTGATCCGGGTGTCCGTGCATGCCGAGCTGGCCGGTCCGGCCAACGATCTGGCCGGACTGCCCGGGGTGCACGACCTGCAGGCACAGGGCAACCGGGTCAGCTTCGACGTGGATGCGGGCGCGCTGGATGCCGCACTCCGTCAACTGAGCGCGGTCGGCGTTCGCACGCTCACCAGCCAGCCGCCGACGCTGGAGGAGCTGTTCCTGGGGCACTACGACACGACTTCCCCGAAGGAACCGAAACAGCCCAACCATACGGAGGTGGCGCGGTGACGACCAACGCCGGGGCCACGTTGACCGGCAGCACACCGACCGGTACGTCAGCGAGCGGGGGCACGCTGACCGGCACCGGAAACCTCATCCGGCTGATCCTGCGGCGCGACCGGTTCCTGATGCCGCTGTGGGTGGTGGTCTTCCCCCTTGTGGTGGCCGGCTACGTGACCTCGTTCTCCGATCTGTTCCCCACACCGGCCGAGCTGCAGCAGTATGCCGACGCCAGCCGCGGCAACGCGTCCTTCGTCGCCCTCTACGGTCAGCTGCACGGCTCGAGCCTGGGACAGCTGGTCAACTGGCGCGCCGGGTTCATCCCGGTGATGGTCGGCCTCGCGAGCCTCCTCACCGTCATCCGGCACACCCGCACCGAGGAGGAAGCCGGCCGCCGCGAATTGCTGGGCGCGACCGTCGTGGGCCGGCACGCCGGACTGGCGGCCGCCTTGATCTCCACCGTCGGAGCCAACGTGGTGATGGGCGTATTGCTGGCCGCACTGATGATCGGCCAGCAGCTGCCCACCGCCGGATCGACGGCGATGGGGCTCGAATTCGCGGCTGCCGGTGCGATTTTCGCGACCGTCGGGGCGGTTGCGGCTCAACTGACCGAGAGTGCTGGCAGTGCAAGGGGAATCGCGATCACTGTGCTAGGGGCGGTCTACCTGCTGCGTGTAGTCGGTGACGTCAGCGAGATCTCCGGCGGCGGTCTGGGCTGGGCGGCCTGGCTCTCACCGATCGGCTGGGTCCAGCGGCTCAGCCCCTACCAGGACGAACAATGGGCCTGGCTGCTACCGGCCGTGCTGGTGACGGCGCTGCTCTCCTGGGTTGCCGTGGCCCTGTCCGCGCGTCGGGACATCGGGTCGGGTCTGCTCGCCGCCCGGCTCGGTCCGGCGGAAGCTGCGCCCAGCCTCAGCACGTCGCTGGCGCTGGCCTGGCGGCTGCACCGCGGACTGCTCGCCGGCTGGGCCGCGGCCTTCGCCGCCCTCGGCGTCGTGCTGGGCGGTGTCGCGAACGGTGTGGGCGACCTGGTCGGGACCAATCAGGCGCTGAAGGATGTGTTCGCCCGGATCGGCGGCCGGGAGGGTCTGGTGGACGCCTACCTGGTCAGCATCATGGTGATCCTCGGGCTGATCACCGCTGCCTACGCCATCCAAGCGACGCTGCGGCTACGCACCGAGGAGACGGCCGGCCGAGCCGAGCCGGTGTTGGCAACGGCGGTCGGTCGGCTGCAGTGGGCCGCCAGCCATCTGGTCTTCGCCGTCCTCGGGCCCGCCGTCGTGCTGCTCATCTCCGGGTTGTTCGCCGGGCTCACCTACGGCGCGAGCATCGGGGACGTCGCCGGCCAGGTGCCGAGGGTGATCGCGGCGGCGGCGATCCAGTTGCCCGCCGTCTGGGTGCTCGCCGCGCTCGCGGTCGCGCTCGTCGGGCTGCTGCCGCGACTGGCCGCGGTGAGCTGGGGGGTGCTGGTGGTGTGCCTGCTGATCGGACTGGTCGGCACCGCCATCCAGCTGAACCACTGGCTGCTGGACCTGTCCCCGTTCACCCACATCCCGCACCTTCCCGGCGGCGACGTCGCGGCGATGCCGGTGGTCACGCTGCTGGTGATCGCAGCCGTGTTCGGCGCCGCAGGGCTGGCCGGCTTGCGGCGGAGGGACATTCCGACCGCATGAGACGGATCGGTGAGGGATGGCGTGCGGCGGTCGGCCGCGACCCGACGCGACGATCTGCGCCGCTCCTGCCACGGACCCGTCACCGCGCCGGCGCGGCGACCGGTTTGCGGTTGCCGGGCGGTCCTGCTGTCGCAAGTCACCGGACGTACCGGTCGATGCGGACGAAATCGATGTTGATCTTGACCACGCAGCTGGGGCAGGGGGCGGTCCAAGAGGCGGAACCCGACTGGATGACCTGGTGCAGCACCGCCGTGGGCACGTTGACCCCGCTCGTGGTTGCGTACAGCTTGCCGTCCATCCAGAGTTCGAGCTTGCTCGGAGACCAGCTCACACTCGTCTCGTGCCAGGTGCTCAACCGGGGTCGAAGCGTGTTGAGACGACGCCGCATTTCTCCCACGCCTGCCGGCCGGTCGCGGTGACGCAGTGGTTGCAGCCCAGCACGTCGGGCGATGTCCCGCCGTAGATCTCGGGCCAGTCGACCTCGCCGTCACCCAGACGTTGGAATCGGGCCAGAGCAGGGACGCCCACCCCCAGCCCTGCGCGCCCCGCTCCGTAGGGCACCGCGTTCCACTTCATCACCCAGCGGCAGTACGTCTGCGAAACGTGTCCGCCGTTGAGCTGCGGCATGATTGCCGCGGAGTAGGCCTGACTGTGGCTGTCGGTGAACAGATCGATCGTGAGAAAGCCGTTGGCCACCGAGACCGTCTTGTTCGCGTCGTACTTGGCGATGTCGTGAATGTCACCGAACCGTCACGATCCATTTCCACGCCCGCCACTTCGGCCCGTAGACAGGGCCGAAACTGGCCCTTCGCTGCAGCGATGGCGAAATTGTCGTAGAAGATTGTGTGCCAGCCGGCGGCCGCTGAGTTGCTCACCGATGGCACCACACCGGCGAGCACCAGCAGCATCACCAGCGCATATCTCTTGATGAGTACCGACTCTTGTCTTGGCAGGGTGTCCGGCTCGGCGCAGTGCGCGCTACCGCTCGAGATCGATGCTCGAGATCGGTGATCAAAGATGTCCCGCCGGACCACCCGACAAGACCAAGCGAGAACCTTGTCGCTCCCGGGACGAGACCGACGGTCTCATAGTCACAGATAGGTTCGATGCCCACGACCTGGGACTTTCCCCCGCTGATGGGTCGGGGAACGCTGGCCTCACCAACTCCGCGGCAGGGTGTAGGGCGTGAGCGCCACCACGACGTGTGGGTCCACCCACGCCCGGATGCCCTGCGTTGCAGCGATGGTTAGGCGGCCCGCGCTCGTCTGGGAGAATTGTCGCCCGTGAAGACGTTCGACTCCCTGTACGACGAGCTCGCCGAGCGAGCGAGCACCCGACCTGCCGGTTCGGGCACGGTGCAGGCGCTGGACGCCGGCGTGCACGCCCAGGGCAAGAAGCTGCTGGAGGAGGCGGGCGAAGTGTGGCTCGCGGCGGAACACGAGGGTGACGACGCGCTCGCGCTGGAGATCTCGCAGCTGCTCTATCGCGCACAAGTGATCATGATCGGCAGAGGCATCACCCTGGAGCAGGTCTATCGACATCTGTAGCGACTCCCCGGTGACACCGGCAGCGCCGTCGATGACGAAATCGGCGCCCGACGTTGCGTGGGCGTCGTGCCACCGGGATAGATCCGCCGCTGCCATACGGGTCCTGCCGTCCATCGCCGTCGTCGTGCCGCCCCGCCGGTGAAGCCACACCACCGGAACCGGGCGCCCGATCCTGTTCCACCGCCAGCCACCGCAAGGAGAAATTCCCGATGTTGAGAGTTGCCGTGCCGAACAAGGGCACGCTCAGCGAGCCTGCCGCCGAGATGTTGCGGGAGGCGGGCTATCGCCAACGGCACGAGTCGCGCGACCTGACAGTGGTCGACGTGGCCAATGACGTCGAGTTCTTCTTCCTGCGCCCCAAGGACATCGCGGTCTACGTCGGGTCCGGCGAGCTGGACCTGGGGATCACCGGCCGCGACCTGGCGGCCGACTCCGGCGCGCCGGTGGAGGAGATCATCGGTCTCGGGTTCGGCTACTCCACCTTCCGTTACGCCGCGCCGGCCGATGACGACTGGCACGTCGCCGACCTGGCCGGCAAGCGCGTCGCCACCTCCTACCCGAACCTGGTGCGCGCCGACCTGGCCGACCACGGCATTGCCGCGACCGTGATCCGGTTGGACGGGGCGGTCGAGATCTCCGTCCAGCTCGGTGTGGCCGACGCGATCGCCGACGTCGTGGAATCGGGGCGCTCGCTCCGGCAGCACGGTCTGGCCGCGTTCGGCGACGCGATCTGCCAATCCGAGGCGGTGCTGATCAGCCGGGCCGGCAACAACATCTCCGCGTCGGCGAAACAGCTGAGCAGTCGGTTGCAGGGCGTGGTGATCGCCCAGCAGTACCTGATGCTCGACTACGACTGCCCGGCCGCGCTGCTGCAGCGCGCGACCTCGATCACCCCCGGCCTGGAATCGCCGACCGTCGCGCCGCTGGCCGACCCGCAATGGGTGGCGGTGCGCGCGATGGTCCGGCGCAACGAGGCGAACCCGGTGATGGACGCGCTGTCCGAGCTCGGGGCCAAGGCGATCCTGGCCTCCGACATACGGTCCTGCCGGCTGTAACCGCATCCTCCGTCACCGCCGATCAGCCACCCTCGACGAGCACAACAGACGGGCCGCTTCCCATCGCGGTAGCCCGTGTCGCGGTAGCCGCAATAGCCGTTTCAGCGCCCGCGCCGGCAGGCTCGTCCTCGGGTGCCCCCGGGTACGGCGGCGAGGTACCGCCGAACTCGGGGCACAGCGCCTGATAGGAACACCACTCGCACATCCGGCTCTGCCGGGGCGGGAAGTCACCGGTGTGTCGAGCCCGGACGATGGCCTCCCAGAGTGCGCCAACACCTGATTCGAAAGCCACCAGCTCGTCCTCGGACGGGCTGTACGTCAGCGACAAGGCGTCGGCCAGGTAGATCAGCTTCAGCTGCGCCGGAATGACGCCCCGCATCCGGAAGATCATCAACGCGTAGAACTTCAGTTGATAGAGCGCCTTGGCCTCGAAATCGGGGCCGGGGGAGCGGCCGGTCTTGTAGTCGACCACCCGCAGCTGGCCGGTCGCGGCCCGATCGAGCCGGTCGACGAAACCGCGCAGCGGCACGCCGTCGCCCACCTCGATCTCGATCGCGAGCTCGCAGGCCTCTGGGGTGAACCTGCGCGGATCCTCCAGCGAGAAGTACCTCCGGACCAGCTCCCGAGCCGACGTCAGCCAGGCAGGCAAATTTCCCGCCGGGATCAGTTCGGCCAGCTGCGGGTACTCGGTGGACATCTGCTCCCACAACGGCTCGACGTCCGCGACGGTCAGATCGGGCGTGCGTTCCTCGGGCGGCCGGCCGAACATCCGCTCTAGGGTGCTGTGCACGAGTGTGCCGCGCACCGCCGGCGCGCTGGGGGCTTCCGGCAGCCGGTCGATCGCGCGATACCGGTAGAGCAGCGGGCAGGTCTTGAAGTCGCTCGCCCTGGACGGCGACAGCGCCAGCGGCCGGCGCACCCGCTCGGGTTCGGATCCATCGGTAGGACTGTCGGGACTGTCGGATCTGTCAGGCAGCACACCAGCCGCGTCGTCGTCGACCGCCGGCAGCGTGCCGGGCAGCCCACCCTCAGCGACGCCCCCGATCACGTCACACCCCATCGGTGCTCCCCGGTCCACTTCATCCAGCGGGTGCGGTGCGGTCATCATGCTCACTCGAATCACGGTAGGTCAGACCCCCGACAATCACGGTCGAGTGCGACGGCATGCCGGACATCAGTAGCGGACCACCAGCGGCCGAACATCGGGAGCGACCATCGGCTCACGTCGGACCACTACCCTTCGGGGGTGCCGCCAGACCCACGACCCGAGCCGCGTCCGCGGCCGGCGCCCGGAGCTGCGCGGTCATCGCGGCGGCGGTTCTCCAGCTCCGCCGGCGTGACGGTCGGGTCGATCGGCGGCGCACCCGTCATCGTCACCCCGTCCTGGGTGCTCTCGGTCCTGGTGATCGCAGCGTTCGGTGTCCCGGTGATCACCCAGGTGGTGCCCGGAACGGGCGTGGGCATGGCGATCGCCGTTTCCGTCGTTGTGGGTGTGCTGCTCGGGGCCAGCGTGCTGGCCCACGAACTCGGTCACTGCCTGACGGCACGGCTGATCGGGATCCCGGTGTCCGGGGTACGGCTCTACCTGCTCAGCGGCGTCTCAGAACTCACCAGCGCCCCGAAAACCCCGCGTGACGAAGCCGCCATCGCTGCGGCCGGCCCGGCCGTCAGCGCCCTACTGGCAGGCGTGTTCTGGCTGGCCGTCCAGAGCGTCACCGTCAGCACGGTGAGCTGGCTGGTGCTCATCCTGCTCGCCCTGGCGAACGCGGTCGTCGCGGTGTTCAACCTGCTGCCTGCGCTGCCCATGGACGGCGGTCGGGTGCTGCGGGCGGCGGTCTGGAAAGCCTTCGACGACCGCCGGGCCGGGACCACCGTCGCCGTCGTCGGCGGGTACCTGGTCGCGGTGGCCTTGGTGGTCTGGTCGGTGCTGCTGGTGGTCTCCAGCGGCATCGCCGGAGCGCTCCCCGCGTGTATCGGGGTCGTGATGGCGGTGTTCGTCGCCGTCGGCGCCGCCCAGGAACGCACGCCGCGGGAGCGAACGCGCTGGCCCGCCGGTGTACCACTGGCCTCCCTCGCCCGGCCCGTCGTGCGGTTACCGGCCGAAACCCCCGTCCGGCTTGCCCTGGAGTCCGCCGTCGACCATGGCGTCATCCTGACCGAAGAGGCCGGCATCGCCCGCGGCCTGCTGGACGTGCCGGCCGCACGAGAACTGGCCACCCATCGCCCGCAGGCGCCCGCGTCCTTGGTCGCTCGGCCGGTGTCCGCGGACTCGATCATCCTCGCGGATGACGATCCGGCCGATGTGGTGATGCGGCTCCGAACCACCACGGCGCTCGACTTTCTGCTGGTGGACGACGCGGGCTCGCCAACGGGGGTGATCCGTCGGGAGGACATCACCGGCGCGCTGGAACCCGCCCCGTCGGGTCGCCGTGGCCGCGAGAAGGCCGTCGGCGGAGTCCGGCCACCCAGGACCACCCCCAGGACCACCCCGTGAGCGGCGAGTTCGGGCCCGGGGATCGGGTGCAGCTCACCGACTCCAAGGGCCGCAAGTACACCGTGGTGCTCGAAACCGGGGGCATCTACCACACCCACCGGGGTGGGTTGGCGCATGACGACCTCATCGGCCAACCCGACGGCAGCGTGATCGTCTCGGCCGCCGGCACGTCCTACCTCGCGCTGCGGCCGCTGCTCACGGACTACGTGCTGTCCATGCCCCGCGGCGCCGCGGTGATCTATCCGAAGGATACGGCGCAGATCATCCATTGGGGCGACATCTTCCCCGGGGCAATGGTTCTCGAGGCCGGGGCGGGTTCGGGTGCGTTGACCTGCTCGCTGCTGCGGGCGGTCGGATCCACCGGCTCGGTGATCTCCTACGAGATCCGTCAGGACCACGCCGACCACGCCGTGCGGAACGTGGAGCGGTTCTTCGGCGAGCGTCCGCCGAACTGGTCGCTGTCCGTCGCAGATCTGGCAGAGCATTCCGGCCAGGTGGATCGCGCCGTGCTGGACATGCTCGAGCCCTGGTCGGCGCTGGAGACCGTCGCGGACAATCTGGTGCCGGGCGGGGTGCTCACCGTGTATGTGGCCACCACCACCCAGCTGTCCAGGGTGGCCGAGGAGTTGCGGCACCACGGCGGCTTCACCGAGCCGTCCGCGTGGGAGTCGCTGCACCGGCCATGGCACCTGGTCGGGCTCGCGGTACGCCCGGAGCATCGGATGATCGGGCACACCGCGTTCCTGCTCACCACCCGACGGTTGGCGCCCGGTGTGACCGCGCCGCGACCGCAGCGCCGACCCACCGCGTCGGGCCGCTGACGAGCGAACCGCCGCTCCGTCCCGGCACCCAACGGCGGCCGACGGCCCGCCGAACCGCGTCGGACGCGTGTCTGTCGTGTAACGATCGGCCCGGTATCGCGTTGCGGTCTCCATCAGCCGATCGCGCGGAAGCCCGCCCACAGGTCGACCACAGCCCCGGAAACCCCCTGCTCACGCACCACCGGACGGCCGTCGGCCGGGTGGACGGACGTTCGGCTGATCCGCAGAAACATGGGGCACCGCAAGTTAATGTCAGCCGCGCCGTCCGGACCCGCAGGTAGTCTTGGTCTTTGCAGGGCTCCGACTCCAGGGGAGGACAATGTGGCGGATCACAGACCGTCTGATGTGTCCGGAACTTCGGAGGGCGCTGACTCTGGCCCCGAAGAAGGTTACCGGCAGACACCCGCGCAGCTCAGCGCGCAGATAAGGGTGCTCAACGACGAGATTGCCCAGCTCCGTCGTCGGCTGGCGATTGCGCCCACCGACACCAGGCCACTGGAACGTCAACTCACCGAGTCGGCCAACCGCATCAACGCCCTGTCCGAGCGCAACGAGAAACTCGTCGTCACCCTGCGCGATGCCCGGGCCCAGCTCCTGCAGTTGAAGGAAGAGGTCGACCGGCTCGCCCAGCCTCCGAGCGGGTACGGCGTGTTCCTGTCGGCAGGGCCGGACGGCGCGATCGAGGTGTTCACCGGCGGTCGGCGGATGCGGCTGGCGGTCTCCCCGACGGTTGACGTCGATGCCCTGCAGCGTGGCCAGCAGGTTCGCCTCAACGAGGCCCTCACCGTCGTCGAGGCGGGGTCCTACGAACTGGTCGGCGAGGTTTGCGCGCTGCGCGAGGTGCTCGGCGGCGATCGCGCGCTGGTGGTCGGGCACGCCGACGAGGAGCGCGTCGTGCACCTGGCAGCGCCGCTGCTGGACGCCCCGCTCAAGCCGGGCGATTCCCTGCTGGTCGACTCCAAGGCCGGTTACGCCTACGAGAAGGTGCCCAAGGCCGAGGTCGAGGACCTGGTGCTGGAGGAGGTCCCCGACGTCGAGTACTCCGACATCGGCGGGTTGACCCGGCAGATCGAACAGATCCGCGACGCGGTGGAATTGCCGTTCTTGCACAAGGATCTCTTCCGCGAATACCAGCTCCGGCCGCCGAAGGGTGTGCTGCTCTACGGTCCGCCCGGCTGCGGCAAGACGCTGATCGCCAAGGCGGTGGCGAATTCCCTGGCCAAGCAGGTCGCGATGTCGCGCGGACAAGAACGCATCACCAGCTATTTCCTGAACATCAAGGGCCCGGAACTGCTGAACAAGTATGTCGGCGAGACCGAGCGAACCATCAGGCTGATCTTCCAACGCGCCAGGGAAAAAGCGTCCGACGGTACCCCGGTGATCGTGTTCTTCGACGAGATGGATTCGGTGTTCCGCACCCGCGGCACCGGTGTGTCCTCGGACGTGGAAACCACGATCGTGCCGCAGTTGCTCAGCGAGATCGACGGTGTGGAAGGCCTGGAGAACGTCATCGTGATCGGTGCCTCCAACCGCGAGGACATGATCGATCCGGCGATCCTGCGGCCGGGCCGGCTGGACGTCAAGATCAAGATCGAGCGTCCGGACGCGGAAGCGGCCAGGGACATCTTCACCACGTACCTGATCCCGGAACTGCCCATTCACCCGGACGATCTCGCCGAATTCGGCGGTGACCGGCAGACCACCATTTCCGCGATGATCCAGCACACCGTCGAGCGGATGTACACCGAGACCGACGAGAACCGTTTCCTGGAGGTCACCTATGCCAATGGTGACAAGGAGGTCCTGTACTTCAAGGATTTCAACTCCGGCGCGATGATCCAGAACATCGTCGACCGGGCCAAGAAGGCCGCGATCAAGGACCGGATCGTGCACGGTGCCGATGCGGCCGGCGGGCTTCGGGTCTCCCAATTGCTGGAGGCGATCTCCGACGAGTTCGCCGAGAACGAGGACCTGCCGAACACCACGAATCCGGACGACTGGGCGCGCATCTCGGGCAAGAAGGGCGAGCGCATCGTCTACATCCGCACCCTGGTCTCCGGCAAGCAGTCCGAGGGCTCCCGGGCCATCGATACCGCGTCGAACACGGGTCAGTACCTGTAACTGGCAGTACCTGTAACTGTCAGTACCTGTAACTGTCAGCATCTCGTCGCGACCGGTAACTTCTTGGGCTGTGAGCACCAGGCCGCGTCGAGCACGGTGGGCCATCGGCACCGCCGTGCTCGGCCGTCCGGCGTACATCAGCACCGGCAGCGCCGAGCAATTGCCGGCCGAACGGACCGTCGAGTCCTTCCGGGACAACACGTTCCGGGTGCTGGACGCCGCGCTGCGGTCAGGGATCGACTGGATCGACACTGCCCGGTCCTACGGCCGCGCGGAGGAGTTCGTCGGGCAATGGTGGCGGGCTCGCGCTGCGCAGGATCCTGATTGGGTGGAGCAGGCGCCGACCATCTCGAGCAAGTGGGGTTACCGGTACGTCGGCGGCTGGGACCCGCGGGCGGACGTCCATGAAATCAAGGAACACTCCGTGGCGGCCTTCACCGCGCAATGGGAGCTGACCAGCACAACGCTGCCGCGGGTGCACCTCTACCAGGTGCATTCGCTGACCTTGGATTCGCCGCTGTTCACCGACGGGCCGTTGCTGGACGCGCTGGCCGGGCTGCGCGACTGGGGTGTCGCGATCGGGTTTTCGACTTCAGGCGCCCGGCAGGGCGACATCATCGAACGCGCGCTCGAGGTGACCAGGGCCGATGCCCGGCTGTTCTCCGCGGTACAGGCCACCTGGAACCTGCTGGAGACCAGCGCGGGGCCCGCCCTGCAGGCGGCTTCCCGGCGCGAGCTGACGGTGATCGTCAAGGAGTCGCTGGCCAACGGCCGGTTGGTCACCGAGCCACCCGAGGCGCTGCGCGAGGTCTGCATGCGCACCGGCGCGGAACCAGACGCCGTCGCACTGGCGGCAGCTGCGGCGCAGCCCTGGGCCAACCGGGTGCTGATCGGCGCGGCCGGCGTCGAGCAGCTCGCCGCCAACCTGCGCGCGGACCAGGTGCAGCTGACCCCCGCCGACACCGCACTGCTGGCCGGTTGCTCCGAGGACCCCGAGGACTACTGGGCGCACCGGTCCGGCCTGCCCTGGCGCTAGCTCGGGTCGGTCACTCCACCAGTTCCTGCGACGCCGGGCGCGACCGCGGCAAGACCGCTCTCCAGTTCGTCCAGGATTCGTCCGGTCTCCACCACCAACGTGCCCAGGAACACCCCGCGGGCCAGGTTCGCGGCCAGCATGTCGGCCAGATCGGCGTTGATCTCGCCGATCTTCGAGCGGGCCACCTTCACCGCGCGGTGCGCAGTGCCACCGGCCACCACCTCGCGGACGTCCTTCTCGGCCCGCAGCAGGGTGTGCGCGAACGCCTCGATGGCCCGCGCAGTCGCGGACAGCGTCGCGGAGGCCATCGGCATCGGCGGCTGCAGGCCATCGCTCGCGGGCACCTTGGTCGCGATGTCCCGGATGGTCCTGGACAGGGTTCTCACCTGCACCTCGACGATCTGCAGGGTGTCGTTGGCCTGCTGCAGCCGACCTAGCGCGGTGGCCCATGACGCCCGGCCCGGGTGCAGCTCCAACGATTGCGCGGCGCGGTCGACGTCGGATTCCGCGGCAGTGGAGGCCCGGCCCTGCTCCCGGGCCACGCGCAGCCAGCCGGTCGCCTGCTCGATCCGCCACGCGCTGCTGATCCCGTCGGCGATGGCCGACAGCACGTCGACGATGCCGTCGCCCAGTTCGACTACCGACCTGGTCGCGGCGGAGACGTAGTTCGGCGGCACGATGGCGAAATTCACCGCCACCGCGACCCCCGCCCCGATCAGCGTGTCCAGGAAGCGCTGCCCGCTCTGCGCGCTGCCCAGGGCCAGCACGAACAGCCCGTTGATCGGGATCTGCGCGGCGGCGCCACCGTTCAGCCGCAGCACCTTCCCGACCAGGAACCCCAACGCCACGATGAGGCTGATCGACCAGGCGTGCAGGCCGATCAGGCCGCCCAGCCAGATGGCCACCACGATGCCGATCAGCACCGCGACGACTTTCTCCACGGCGTCCCGGATGGACGCGCGCACCGTCAGCAGGGCGATCAGCGACGCCGTGATCGGCGCCCAGATCGGAGACGGTGAA
The DNA here is from genome assembly GCA_038325895.1 of Mycobacteriales bacterium. GTDB lineage: Bacteria > Actinomycetota > Actinomycetes > Mycobacteriales > Nakamurellaceae > Nakamurella. Next base: position 4,831 of record JBBQJM010000007.1, on the reverse strand, counting down.
TCGAGCAGCCAGGCCGCCAACGCCCACGACACCCCGGCGGAGACGGCGATCTTCAGCGCCTGCCACAGCACATTCCGGTCGATCCCGAGCAGGTCGGCCAGCGGCCGGTCCCGCCACGACGGCCGGCCGGTGAGCGCCTGCAGCCGCCGCAGTAGGCGGTCACGCAACGTGTTGCGACCGGTGCCGGCGGCCGTCTCCGGGAGCGGGTGGTCCATCTGGTCGATCCTGCCCCACTAGATTCGAATCATGACTGTGCGTCGCATCATGGGTACGGAGGTCGAGTACGGCATCTCGGTGCCGGGGGAGCCGGGCGTCAACCCGGTGATCTCCTCGACCCAGGTGGTGCTGGCCTACGCCGCGTCGGTGGCCGCCCCGCGGGCCAGGCGTCCGCGGTGGGACTACGAGGTCGAGTCGCCGCTGCGAGACGCCCGCGGGTACGACTTGTCGGCGCTGTTCGGCGCCGCGGAACCGGACGTCGACGACATCGGTGCGGCCAACGTCATCCTGTCCGACGGTGCCCGGCTCTACGTCGACCACGCGCACCCGGAGTTCTCCTCGCCGGAGGTCACCAACCCGCTCGACGCCGTGCTGTTCGACAAGGCCGGGGAACGGGTGATGGAGGCGGCGGCCCGGCTGGCGGCCTCGTTGCCGGGGTCCAAGCCCATCCAGATGTACAAGAACAACGTGGACGGCAAGGGCGCCTCCTACGGCACCCACGAGAACTATTTGTGCCGGCGGGACACCCCGTTCCCGGCGTTGATCGCGGGCCTCACCCCGTTCTTCGCGTCCCGTCAGGTGTTCGCCGGTGCGGGCCGGGTCGGCATCGGCCCGTCCGGGCAGACCGAGGGATTCCAACTCGGCCAGCGCTCGGACTACATCGAGGTCGAGGTCGGCCTGGAGACCACCCTCAAGCGCGGCATCATCAACACCCGCGACGAGCCGCACGCCGACGCCGACAAGCACCGCCGGCTGCACGTGATCATCGGTGACGCCAACCTGGCCGAGACGGCCACGTACCTCAAGATGGGTACCGCGGCGCTCGTGCTGGCGATGATCGAGGCGGGCTGGCCATTGCCGGCCGTCGAGCTGGCGCACCCGGTCGCCGCGGTTCACCAGATCTCCCACGACCCGAGCCTGGCGGTTACCGTGCCGCTGACCGACGGGCGACGGCTGACCGGTGTCGACGTCCAGCGCGCCTACGCCGAGGCCGCGGCCGAGTTCGTCGAAAAGACCTACGGTCAGGACGCCGACGAGCAGACCCGCGACGTGCTCGAGCAGTGGGTGTCGGTGCTGGACAAGCTGGCCGTCGACCCGATGCAGCTGGCCGACGTGCTGGACTGGCCGGCGAAACTCCGACTGCTGGAGGGGTTCCGCAGCCGTGACGGGCTCTCCTGGGGCGCGCACCGGCTCGCCCTGGTGGACCTGCAGTACTCCGACGTGCGGATGGACAAGGGCCTGTACAACCGGCTCGTCTACCGCGGGTCGATGAAGCGGCTGGTCGACGAGGAAGCCGTCCAGGCCGCGATGACGCTGCCGCCGGAAGACACCAGGGCGTACTTCCGAGGCCGGTGCGTGGCGCAGTACGCCGACCGGCTGGCCGCCGCGACGTGGGACTCGGTGATCTTCGACATCGGACGGGAGTCGCTGGTGCGCATCCCAACCCTCGAACCCACTCGCGGCACCAAGTCCCACGTCGGGGCGTTGCTGGATGCCGCGGCCGACGCCACGGAGCTGGTCGACGCGCTCACCCGCAAGTAGTCGCCCGCAAGTAGTCGCCCGCAAGTAGTCGAAACTGGCGGCGGGCCGATCGGACGCCGGACAGCGACCGGCACCAGGCCCGCTCGGGCTCACTGTCGGGGCCAATAGGTACGCTCGCGGATATCTACCGGTGATCGGAGAACCGACCTGGCCCAGGAACAGACCACTCGGCAAGGTGGCGGCGACGGTGATGACGCCGCCGAAGGTGCGGCCGGTCAGGAGCGTCGCGAGAAGCTCGCCGCCGAGACCGACGACATCCTCGACGAGATCGACGACGTGCTGGAGTCCAACGCAGAGGACTTCGTTCGTTCGTACGTGCAAAAGGGCGGCCAGTGACAGCGTTGTCCCAGGCCGACCACTGGCCTGTTTCCGCGATTCCGGCCGCCTATCTCCGGCCCGGGACCGGGTCGTTCACAGAATTCCTGGCCACTGCGGAGCCGCACCTGTTGCCGGGCAGTCGACCAATCGCCGATGCCGCGCCGTTTGCGGTGCCGCACGGCACCACGATCATCGCGCTGACCTGCGCAGACGGCGTGGTGATGGCCGGCGACCGGCGCGCGACGATGGGCAACATCATCGCCCAGCGGGACATCGAAAAGGTCTTTATCGCCGACTCCCACTCCGCGATCGGCATCGCCGGCACGGCCGGGGTCGCGGTGGAAATGGTCCGGCTCTTCCGGCTGGAGCTCGAGCACTACGAGAAGATCGAGGGCGTGCGGCTGTCGCTGGACGGCAAGGCCAACCGGTTGGCCACCATGATCCGCGGGAACCTCGGAGCGGCGATGCAGGGCTTGGCCGTCATCCCGCTGTTCGCCGGGTTGGAGGAAGGCACGGCCAGCGAGCCGGCCGGCCCGGGCCGGATCTTCTCCTACGACATCGCCGGCGGCCTGTACGAGGAGCACGACTACTTCGCCGTCGGATCGGGGTCACTGTTCGCCCGCTCGGCGCTGAAGAAACGGTATGCGGTCGGTGCCGACCTGTCGACCGCCGTCAAGCTGAGCATCGAGGCGCTCTACGATGCCGCCGACGACGACAGCGCGACCGGTGGCCCTGACGTCACCCGGCGCATCTTCCCGGTGGTGATCACCGTGACGGCCGCCGGGGCGACACGGGTTCCCGCCGACGACATCGCCGCGGTGTCCGAGGCCGTCCTCGCCGGGCGTCTGCTGCATCCGGGCGGCTGACCACCGGTCCCACCTTCCACCGCCCGCCGATCCCGGTCGGCTCGACTGACCCACCACCGCACAAGGAGTCCGGCCCGCCGTGACGATGCCCACCATCTACGCCTCGCCCGAGCAGTTCATGCGCGACCGCTCGGAGTACGCCCGCAAGGGCATCTCCCGGGGCCGCAGCGTCGTGGTGACGACCTTCTCCGGCGGAGTGCTGTTCGTCGCTGAGAATCATTCGCCGACATTGCACAAGGTCAGCGAGATCTACGACCGCATCGGGTTCGCGGCAGTCGGCCGGTACAACGAGTTCGAAAACCTGCGCACCGCGGGGATCAGGCTGGCCGACGTGAGGGGCTTCTCCTACGACCGGCGCGACGTCACCGGCCGGTGGCTGGCCAACGCCTACGCGCAGACCGTCGGTTCGATCTTTTCCGAGCACCAGAAGCCGTTCGAGGTCGAGCTGTGCGTCGCCGAGGTGAGTGCAGCCGGGGCACCGGGGTGGGCAGGCACCGCCAGCGCCGGCGTGACCACCGGCGCTGACCAGCTCTACCGCATCTCCTACGACGGTTCGATCGTCGACGAGCGGCGGTTTGTGGTGATGGGCGGCACCACCGAACCGGTGATCGCGGCGCTGACGGAATCGTTCACGCCCGGCTGGGACGCGGCCACTGCGCTGACGGCCGCGGTCAACGCGCTCGGTACGGCGGGCGAGGGCGCACCGCGGACGCTGCAGCCGACCCAACTCGAAGTGGCCGTGCTCGACCGGACCCTGCAGGGCCGGACGTTCCGCCGAATCCAAGGAACGGCGCTCGCGGCGCTGCTCTCGGCGGAGTCGTCCGAGCCCTCCGCACCGGCTGCCGCGGACGCAGCCACCGCCGAGGGTGCGGCTGCGGCCAAGGACCAGCTCGCGAGTCCGGTTGACGGCGTCGGCCCGGACGGCGCCGGCGCATCCTGACGATCGCGCGCTGGGGTGCGGGAACCTGCCCGAGGACCGTTCGCTCGTTCAAAGTCCGCGCTCCGTCACTCCCGGAAATCTCTTGGCCACCTTCTGTATCAGGCTCGGACCGACCACTCTCTTGGTGGTGTTCGGGCAGCGCCGAAGAGGGGTTCGGGAGCTTTCCGGGCGGAATGCGCCACCCTAAGCTGCTCGATAACACCAGCAGCGTCCGCCAGGCGCCGATTCGGGAGGTCTTTGTGCGCGACGACCATGTCCTTGCGCCGGGCCTCCCGATCGGCACCGAACATCGGTCGCGGACACTCTGGCGCGCGGCCTCGAGCCGCCCGATAGCTGGGAGGGCACACTCGTGATCGGAGTGAACGAGGACGAGACGACCGCGACGGGGGCCCCGAACGCGAAGGAACGGGCGGTTGGTGCTTCGCCGCCCACCGGCCCGCCCGGCGTCACACCGCAGGACGCCGACCGTGGCCGGATCCTGGACGAGCAGTCCACTGTGGCTTCGGCGCAGCCCGGTCCGACGCCCAGCGAGTCGCCGGCATCGGAGCACATCGAACCGTCAGCCAACGCTGCACCGTCCGGGCCGCCCGCTCGTCGACGCCCGGATGCCGGTGATCTCGTCCAGCGCGCGGGCGCGGCGTTCCAGGAGTACCGCGAAGGCGTGCCAGGGGCGATCGACCGGTTGGTCCGCCTGGTGAGTCCGTTGCTATGGCACACGGCCCGGCAGTGTGGGCTGACCGCGGCCGAGTCCGAGGACGCCGTTCAGCAGACCTTCCTGTTGCTGGTGCGCAACAAGGACACGATCAGCGATCCCCTGGCCGTGGTGCGCTGGATGAGCGTCAGCCTGCGACGCCTGGCCTGGCGAGAACGCTCGGCCAGTTCTAAGCGGTCCGGTGAGGAACCGACCGACGAGGATCTGCCCCGTGCGCCGTCGGCCGAGCACGCGGCG